>NZ_QZFV01000087.1:0-206379 GCF_003600245.1 Amycolatopsis panacis | reverse complement strand
TGCCCTTCAGCTGGATCAGCGCGAAGCAGAAGATCTCCACCTTCGGCCCGACGCGAGGTGCGCGTCGGGCCGTCCACTGAAGAGAGTCGGGCCATGCGGCCAAGTGGGCAGGTTCGATCAGCTCGCGGCCAGCCACTTCAACCGGCCGCCGCGGCCGGGAACCCAGCAGCCACTCTTCGCTGCCGCTCCGGCGGCGGACTTTGCCGCCCGGGCGTGCTCGTCGGAGAGGGCCAGCATCTCGCCGAGCACCTCGGGCGCAGGGCCACGGGAACGCCACAGGCAGGTGGCGGGCGCGAAAATGTTCTTTTCGTCGCCCGGGAGGCGGGTGGCCTCGGCATCGTCTTCCGCGCGGAGGCGGACTACGTCGACGACGTTATCGTGGGCTCGCACGCCGACCACGGCTTGAACTTCGCCGCACTCGTCGGTCGGGTGCACGAACCGGTAGCCGCGCGCGATCAGCTCCTGCAGGCCACTTTCGACATCAGCCGAGGACATCGTCGAATTCGCCGTCCTTCGCCCCCGCGAGGAAGGCGGCCATCTCGGCGCGCGTGTAGACCAGCGCCGGCCCTCCCGGGAAACGCGAGTTCCGCAGGGCGATTTCACCTGAGGTCAGCGGCGCCACCTCGACGCAGTTGCCCACCGCACCGCTGTAACTCGCCTTGCGCCACCGGACGCCGGTCAGACGGTCAGCCGGAATGCCGTTCTCGAACCGCTCAGCCATGGTGCCCACCTTCCGAAACAAAGAGAAGCTCAGGAATCTGCATGTGCATTTGCCTGTGACTCGGACGCTAGCACGCGCGCATGCAGTGGTAAATGCACGTGCAGAACTTTGCGCAAATTTCTCACTGCGTAACGACCGTTCGCAGCAAAAACTCTCTACCGGGTGATTTAGGCACTACCCGAAGGGGCTATTTGACACTGAGAGTAGCTGTTTTGTGGTGATTTTCTACGCAGAGCGAGATTTTGATGCTGAGTTGATCACATCCAGCGAGGACCCCTGAGTGCAGTGAGTGAAGGTCGATCACCCTCGGTTGACTTGACGGCCCCGGGCGCACGTCCGGCAAGCGGCCATCCGGAGGGATTCAGCGAGCAGGCAACCACCCTTATATAGTCATTGGAAGACTAATAAGCTCATTACTATGGCCACCACCGACAAGCGGTCCGCACTGGGGCTCACCGTGCTCGGCATCCTCGCCGCGGAGCCGATGCACGCCTATCGCATCCAGAAGCTGATCAAGGACTACGGCAAGGACCGGGTCGTCAACGTGCGGCAGCGGGCCAGCGTCTACCAGGCGATCGAGCGGTTGCGCGCGCTCGGGCTGATCCGGGTCGAGGGAACCGCGCGCGCGGAAGGGCGGCCGGAGCGGACGGTGTACGCCGTCACCGAGGAAGGGCTGGCGACGGCTCGGTCCTGGATCAAGGAGATGCTCGCGACCACGGGGAGCGAGTTTCCGGAGTTCCCGGTGGGGCTGTCCTTCCTGGTCATGGTGAGCCCGGAGGAAGCGGTGACGCAGCTCGAGGCCCGCCTGGCCGCGGTCGACGCGGAACTGGCGGAAGTCTCCGGGGTGCTTGCCGAGACCGCTCAGGTCGGCCGGGTCTTTCTGGTGGAAGAGGAGTACCGGCGGGCGCTGCTGAGCGCGGAACACCGGTGGCTGCGGGCGTTCGTCGCCGATCTTCGCAGTGGGGTGGTCGGCTGGTCCGAGGAGTGGGTGCGGCAGGCCGCCGCGGAATTCGCCGCGAGGCAGGCCGAGGAAGGAGGGAGACCGTCATGAAGCAGGTACCGGTCCTGATCGCCGGCGGTCGGCTCACCAGCGCGCTTTTCCTTGCCCGGCAAGGGGTTCCGGCGCTTCTGGTGGATCGCCACGCCGGAGTGTCGATCCACGGACGTGCCTGCGGGGATCAACCAACGGACCATGGAGATCTACCGCACGTACGGGATTGCCGATGCGGTCACCCGCGCGGGAGCACCGTTCGACGCCGAGGCCGGCGTTGCCCGGTGCGAGACGCTCGCGGGCGAATGGCAGTGGTTGTACGACGCGGAGGAGCCACGCGGACTGCCTGATCTCACCGCCAGCAGCGGCTCGGCATCGGCCGCACCGGGGAGCGAACTTTCCAGCACGCCGTGAACATCGTGTTCCGTGCCAAGCTGTCCGGTTTCCTTCCGCGCCGGGCGCTGTTCTGGATCATCGCCAACCCGGCCGGATTCTCCGGCGGGCTGGTCAGCATCGCCGAACAAGATCGCTGGCAGCTTTCGGTCGCGTACGACCCGGCGACCGAGTCCGTGATCGATTTCACCGCGCAGCGTTGCCGACAGCTCGTGCAGACCGCCGTAGGCCGGGACGTCGACCCGGGCAGGCAAAATCTTCCTGGTCGGCGACGGCGCGCACGTATGGCCACCGGCGGGTGCGCTCGGTGCGAACACCGGGGCGAGGCCGCGGACACGCTTCTCGGCGCCTACGACGCCGAGCGTCGGCTCCTGGCCGAGAGGTTGGCGTCGGCGATCGTCGCGCGCCAGGAGACGAGGATGAGCGGACCCGCACGCCCAGATCTTCGGCGTCTGCTACGGCGATGGGCAAGACGGCGCGGGATCGGGCACCGAACCCCCCGCGAAAGTCGGTGCGCGGGCGCCCCACCTCCGGCTCGGCGAGCAAGCGGTGCACGACCTCTTCGTCACCGAGTCGTCCTGCTCTGCGACAGTCCGAAATGGACAGAAGCGGCGCGTGCGGCGGGCATCCGGGCTTGTCGCGCGGAACGGGCCGACGAGTGGGCCGAGCGATACGGCTCCGGTGCGGTGCTCGTGCGGCCGGACGGGTACATCGCCTGGCGGGCGACCGGGGGGGGCTTCCACGACGGGGCCGGCCGAGGCGCTCGGCCGGGCAGTGCACCGCAGGTGAGCGGTCAGATTTCCTGGCGGCGCTTGGCGATGCGGGAGCGGCTGCGCTCCGGGGTCTCCGCGTCGACGGCGAGCAGGTCCAGCGCCCGGCCGTACTTCTCGATCTCGTCGCGCTTGTCCAGGTAGTGCCGCGCCGGTCAGGTACTCGATGTAGACGATGTTCGGGAGTTCCGTTTCGGCGAAGCGCAGCAGGGAGAACGCGTGCTCGGCAGACAGCCCGCTCCGGCAGAACGGCAGGATCTGCACCGAGACATGCGGCAGCGTGGTCACCTCGAGCAGGTACTCCAACTGCTGCTTGAACACCTTCGGCCCGCCGATCTGGCGCTCCAGCACCGATTCGTCGAGCACCGCCCAGATCCGGGGCGCGTCCGGGCGGGCCAGCATCTTCTGCCGCCGCATGCGCAGGGCGACCATCTGGTCCACCCGCTCGTCGGACATCTCCGAACGGCCGTGGCTGACGATCGCCCTGGCGTACGGCTCGATCTGCAGCAGACCGGACACGAACAGCGGCTCCCAGATCTGGATCCGGGACGCGGCCTCCTCCAGCCCGACCAGACCGGTGAACCAGTTCGGCACGGTGTCGCCGAACCGGCGCCACCAGCCCGCCTCGTTGGATTGCTTGACCATGTCGAGGAACGCCTGGCGTTCCTCCTCCTCGGCCACGCCGTACATGGTGAGCAGGTCGGCGACGTCCCGTTCCTTGAAGCCCACCCGGCCCAGCTCCAGCCGCGAGATCTTCGACTCCGAACCGCGGATGTTGTAACCGGCCTGCTGCCTGGTGATCCCGGCCTCCTCACGCAGCTTGCGCAGCTGCGATCCGAGGATCATCCGGCGCGCGGTCGGGCCGAGGCTCTGCTCGCCGCCGGGCGCGTTCACCGCGTTCATGACCGGGCCCTTTCCTACGCCGCTTGTCGGTTGGGATACCGAATTCCGACCACCCAAACTACACCCCGGGTGCCGACCGGGATAGCACCCCACAGGCCGTGGATGGGTTCGGTGCCGGAGAATTCTCCCTGGCAGGCACCAAGTTGAACACGATTATCGTCAATATCCCACAGAAAACCGGCTAGGACCGCAGCAGCGGCAACCAGTGCGCGAGGTCGGCCCGGCTGCCCGAGGCCGACACCCGCGCGGCGGCGACCGCCTCCGCCCAGTCCACCCTTCCGGTGGCCAATTCCAGCCAGGTCCGCGGATCCGTTTCCACCACGTTCGGCGGTGTGCCCCTGGTGTGCCGCGGACCCGCCACGCACTGCACGGCGGCGAATGGCGGCACCCGTACTTCGACGCTGTGCCCCGGCGCGTCCTGCGCGAGCGCGCGCAGGCTCAACCGCACCGCGGCGGCCAATTCCGCGCGGGCGGGTTCAGGGCCCTCACCTCGCAGCCAATCCGACACCGCCAGCACCGCGGCCCGTAACTCAGCGGGATCGACCGAACGCGAAGAGGCCATGCGTCAACAGTAGAGTGACGGCAGACGGACTAGCAGGCACCCGGCACCGAGGGACGGCGATGGCGCAGCGGGACGAGGCAGATCGGATGGTTTCCCAGGCCCCGGCAGGGCGGCGCGCGCGACGGAACGCGTACCCACGCCGTGGACCACAGGACAAACCCGAGATCAGCCCGGAAATGCGGGAAAACGCCCGTACCAACCCGAACAGCTGGCTGTACGTCATCGATGAGGCCTTCGACGCCCGCGGCCCGGTGCCGTCGTGGGCCGTGGTCGGCGCCTACCCGGTCAGCGGGACCGGCGATGTCGTCGAGGACTTCCACCCCAACGACCGCTACCGCCCCTCGCCGAAGGCGCTCGGATTCCCCGAGCCGCGCAACGATCTCGAACGGCTGCTGCAGCTCGTGCGCACCGAGCACCGTCCGGCCGAAGACCTGCCGCGCGCCATCCTGCGCGCCACGCTGTTCGTCTACGCGCTCTCTCCCGCACAGCGCACCGTGATCGGCTTCCACAACGCCGACGGCCGGGTGATGGTGCCCGCGTACACGGCGAAGGCACTGGTGCCGCGGGAATGGCCGCACGCCCGCGCGGTGCCCGGCCGGGACATCGTGGCACTGCTCGCCGGGCATCCGGTGGCGATCAACCCGCACGATCTGATCACCGCCGTGATCCCCGCCGACCAGCTGCTGCGGGCGCTCGCCGAGGAACGTCGCTGAGGCGTCACCCACTGAACCATCCACAGGCCTTCGACCTGGGAATAACACCCAACTGAGTGATCACCGATTCGCCGGAATCGCGCCCGCCGGGCATGGTGACAACGGGCAGGAGTACAAGCGTCCGGTTGGGAGTCCAGCGTGAAGTCTCGTCATCCGCTGCCGCGCTGGGGCGCGGTACTGCTCGCCGGGGTCACCGGCGCGGCCTTGTGCACCATGTCCACGGCCACCGCGGCGCCGAGTTACGCGGGCGCGCAGGACAACTACGCCGGCTCCCAGATCGCCAGGCACGAAGGCGTCGCGGGCAGCCCCGTGGAGTACAGCGCGGCCGACCAGTTGCTCGGCCACGACGTGAGCGGGCACCAGGGGGCGGTGAACTGGGCGGGCGCGGCAAGCGCGGGCGCGAAGTTCGTCTACATCAAGGCAACCGAGGGGACCGGGTTCATCAACCCGCAGTTTCCTCAGCAGTACAACGGCGCGTACGGCGCCGGTATCGTGCGTGGTTCATACCACTTCGCACGGCCGGACGTATCCGACGGCGCGGCACAGGCGAACTACTTCCTCGCGCATGGCGGCGGCTGGTCCGCGGACGGCAAGACCCTGCCCGGCGCGCTCGACGCGGAGTACAACCCCTACGGCGAAACGTGTTACGGCAAGGACGCGGCCGGGATGGTCGCGTGGATCAAGGCCTTCTCCGAAACCTACCGCGCACGCACCGGCCGGCTGCCCACCATTTACACGTCGACGAGCTGGTGGAAGACCTGCACCGGCAACAGCGCCGCGTTCGGCGGGAACCCGCTGTGGCTCGCGCGCTACAACACCGAGGTCGGCGAGCTGCCCGCGGGCTGGGGGCAGCAGACGATCTGGCAGTTCGCGAACTCCGGTTCGCTGCCCGGCGACCAGAACTGGCTCAACGGAACAGCGAGTGCATTGCGCAATCTGGCAATCGGGTGAACATTTGTGGTCGCGTCACGAATTGCCGCGTATCTCCTGAAGAAAAATCACCCACGCGTCTGCTCATTTTCACGGAACTTGGTGACAAACGCCGATTCGTGGCCAAGAATCTCTTCCGTGGCGGCTACCTGCACATAGCCGCCCACCGCGAGGGTATCTGTGAAGGGATTCGACGATGTCCACTCCCAGAAGAGGACGGCGCAGCACGCTGTTCTCCGCTCTGACCATTCCGGTCGTGGCACTCCTGCTCGGTGCCTCGACCCAGGCCTCGGCCGCCCCGGACACCACCGGGATCGCCGCGATCAATGCCGACATCCAGGCGCACAACCACACCATGGGCTCGCAGATCCGCCGGGTCGAAGGGGATCAGTCCACCCCGCAGTCGCGGTCCGACGCGCAGCAGCCGCAACCCGCGGCCGCCGCGGCGAACCAAGTACTGGCCACAGTGGCCGGTATGGATGTGGCGAGCTACCAGCGCGACGTCGACTGGGCGAACTGGTGGAACCAGGGCAAGCGATTCGTCTGGACCAAAGCGACCGAGAGCACGAACTACACGAACCCGTACTTCGCGCAGCAGTACAACGGCTCCTACAACCAGGGCTTCATCCGCGGCGCGTACCACTTCGCCACGCCGAACACCGCGAGCGGCGCGGCGCAGGCGAATTACTTCGTCGCGCACGGCGGTGGCTGGTCCGGTGACGGCAAGACGCTGCCCGGCGCGCTGGACATGGAGTACAACCCCTACGGTGCGACCTGTTACGGGCTCAGCAAATCGGCGATGACCGCGTGGATCAAGGACTTCCACGACACCTACCACGCCAAGACCGGTCGCTGGCCGGTGATCTACACCTCGGCCAGCTGGTGGAACCAGTGCGTGGACGGCGATTTCTCCGCCACCGCCCCGCTGTGGGTGGCGCGGTACGCCTCGTCGGTGGGCGCACTGCCCTCGGGCTGGGGCGTCTACACCGTGTGGCAGTACACCTCCAGCCCGCTGGACCAGGACACCTTCAACGGTGCCTACGACCGGCTGCAGGCGCTCGCCAACGGCTGAGCCGCCAGCCTGGATGATCAAGGCTCCCGGTCGTCCCGCCCCTGCCGGGCGGGACGACCGGGTGCCGCTTTTGTGCCGAAGCTCTCCACCTTGGAGAATGCGGGGCCTGGGGACGGAACCGCCGGCACCGGCGGGCCGTCACACCGCGGCGCGAATCGGTGCAGCAGGAAGGCGGAACCGGAGATGACCTACCCACCGCAGCCCGGCACGGGCGGGGACCCCTACGGCCAGGGCTGGCAACCCGGTTCCCACGGCGTGCCGCAGCAGCCCGGGTGGGATCCGAACGCACAGCCTGGGGCGGGCGGGATGCCCCCGCAGCAGCCCGGGTGGGATCCCAACGCACAGCAACCCGCTTGGGACCCGAGCGCGCAGCAGTACCCGCCCACGCAGCAGTACGGGCAGCCGTACGGGCAGCAGCCGTACCCGGGCACACAACAGTTCCCGCAGCAAGGCTGGGACCCGAACCAGCAGCAGTACGGGCAGGGTGGCCCGCCCCCGCCCAAGGGCAACAAGACCGGCCTGTGGATCGGGATCGCGGTGGCGGTCGTCGTGGTGGTCGCGGTCGGCGTCACGGGGTTCGTCGCGCCCGGGTTCTTCCTGAGCAAGGACAGCAACACCGACAACACCGCGCAGACCCAGGGTCCGGCGCCTGCACCGTCGTCACTGCAGCAGCAGCCATTGCCGTCGACGGGATCATCGCCGTCCACAGACGAGAGCAACCAGCCGGGCACCGGCGGCAGCTCCGCGGACTCGAAGGGCGTGATCGACGGCTTCATCTCGAAGATCAACGCCAAGGACGCAAGTGGCGCCATCGCGATGACCTGCCAGGGCACCCAGTCGTTCTCGAAGGACAGCATCGACGAAGCGACCGGCGGCGAGCCGAACCTGACCGTCGAAGGTTACGACGGCAGCTCCACGGTCACGGCCAACCTCAAGGGCACGCTGTCGGGAAAGACCGCCAACGGTTCGGTGATCGCGACGCGGACCGGCGGCAAGTGGTGCGTCGGGTTCTTCTTCGTCCTCGCCTACTGATCCGGCCGGGGTCGGCGGCTGTTCGCCGACCGACCCCGCGACCAGTGCGGCGCTCTTCTGGGGCAACGGCTTTCAGAGTGCCGACCTGCGGTAGACGTCCTGGGTGAGCTTGGTGATCCGGCTGGCCGAGTCCTGCCAGGACAACGTGGCCGGCTCCTGAGTCAGCACCACCACGATCTTGTCGTTACCCGCGCCTACCGTGCCGCTCGTGTGCATCACGCCGCCGGTCAGATCGAGGTTCCGGGCGCCGGGCGTGCCGTCGCCGCTGGACGCGACCGCGGTGGCGGCCCTGACTTCCGGTGAGGTCAGCATGCGCCGCATGGTGACCTCGGCCTCCGAGCATTCCTCACCACGCGCGGGCGCGGCACCAAAACCCGACCATCCCTGCTTGACCGTCTTCGCGCCGGGCACCGCGCGCGGAATGCCGAACGACTGGTCGAAACGGTCCGCACCGCACTTCGTCGATTTCGCCAGGTTGCCCAGGATGAAGTCGCGGTACTTCGCGCTCGCCGTGTGCTGGATGTACCGGTAGGTCTTGGCGATGTCCGCGGCGCTGATCGCGGTGTAACCCCACTTGCTACGGTCGGCGGGCGGCGTGGTGTCGGCGAGACCGATCTTGGCGACCATTCGTTTGACGATTCCCTCCCAGCCATCGCGTACCCACAACGTGCTGGCGGCCGCGTCGTTGCTGGCGCGCAGCATCGGCTCAAGCAGCGCCAGGTCGTCGGCCGGGATCACATAGTCCGGACCGTGCGATTCGAGATAGTCGAGAGCGATGAACAGCTTCACCAGCGAGGCTGAACGGTACGGCTTGTGCACGCGGGCACCGAAGGTCTTGCCGGCCTTCTGGTCGATGACGAGGTAGCTGGCGGTCATCCCCCCGGGAACGTCCACAGAGGACTTCTCCGCGGCAGCCGGCCCGGCCGCCATCACCGCGGTTGCCACGACACCGGTCGCGATCGTTGCCAGAATTCGGAGTTTCCCCACTTGGTCCTCCGCATCCACCAGATCAACTTCAGGCGGAGGTCACTCTACAGGGGGCAACTCAGCATCGAAGTATCCCTTGTATTTGCGCAAGGCGACAGCAAGCGGCTCCGGGTCCATTCGCGGCACGGACGCGATCAACACCTGGGGAATCGCATCCCTGCCGCCGGCGGCAGCCGCACAGGGTCGTTGACGGGAAGCAGTCTTACGGGCCGGTCAGGTTGACTTGGCAGGTCTTTCGGGCAAGGACCGTGCGGCCGGTGCTGAGTTGTTCGGTTCTGGACCTGCCTGGGGTCTCCTGGTGCTACCTTCGAGCTAGTTGATCATTGAGGGGTGGATCAGCCGAGCAACGCACGTCATCCGCGTGTGTTCGGGAATGGTCGATGCCGACGAGGGGAGTTTGGGGTGTCGGGGGGGTTATCGGGTTGACGTGGCCCAGTTGGGGTCGTTGATCTCGACGCTGGAACCCACGCCTGGGGTTTTGAATAACGCTCGCAATTATTAAGATCGACGGCCAGGTTGTCAAGATTGGCGGCCAGGATGTGAGTCCCATTACCTTGAATTCTTTGCGTTCCCATCCGGCGGCTGCGATCGACCAGGCGGCGCGCTACACGCACGGAAGCGCCGTCAACCTGGCAAATATGCTGCCGGGGGTAAATCTGGAGCCGTTCTCTCGTGCCGGAATCGTTGCCGGAGTCGCAGTCAGCTCCGGCGTAGGCGCGGCAAAGTCAGAGGTAAAGGACTATATCGTAGACAGAGTCACCGGAGACTGACTTCCGCCGAATGTACGGGTACCCTACGGAGGATCGCCGTTGAGTCAAGAGCGAGAATTGGTGCAAATGTGGTCTTCGCGCCAATGGAATGAACGTGTGGAAGTTGTATTCTTTAGACGTAAGCGATTCAAGCTGAATCTTCCCAATAGGACTAATATCGGAACCTGGGGCGCCGGGAAGAAACTCCTCTGGACACTGTCCTTCCCGCTCCTTATTCCCTACGCCTTGGTTATGTACGTGCTGGATCACTGGGAAATTCATCCAAACTGGCCGACTCGGGTTGGCACTCTGACTGTCCGTGGGATGATGCCTTACGGCCAATCGGTCGAGTTCGTAGATCTGATAAAGAAATGCCCGAAGAGTTCATGGGTGGCGTTCTCGAAGTCTCACATCGCATTTTTTCAGACAGGGTTTGGACAGCAAAATCCAGCGCCTTTCTGGCACAGTGGTCCGGAGGTTACACTGGAACTCGTCCTTGGCGGCGAGGAGGGCGTAGTTCGATTCTATTGGCCGGAGAACGGTATGGCCGTCTTGAAGTTGAGCGAAGAGGAAGACCTCGTCGTCAAGAACTACGCTCAGCTGCACGGGGCGGGGTGGTCGCGATTCATGTGAACGTTGAACACGGCAACGCCGGGTCCGTGAGAAAGGGAATCTGATGCCAGGTTCGACCGTCTCACCCGAACTACCAGGATTCTCTCTCTTCCTGCCCGAAGGATTCATCGCCTTGCCTGCGGGGCAGATCGACAAGACAAAGTTCCGTTCCCTTGCCTCGGAGATATCGGCGAGTTTCGGCCTGGGCCTCAACGCGGAAATCGATCAAGGTCTCGCCGAAACGACAGCCATGCTCGCCACGACCGCCGCAGCGGCGCAGGCAGGTGGTTCCAGCTACACCGCAGCCGGGTTCTTCCGATCCCCAGACGAGGCGAACCGGCCGATCATGGCGACGCTCAACTGCTTCTGCCTGGAGTCCCGCCACAGGTCGGCCAACGTGGCAATCGCCGGCCTGGAGCAAGTGCATCGCAGCACCGCGAACGGCCCGGTCGAGATCATGGAGCTCCCGGTCGGCCCCGCCGTGGTCGCGCAATCGTTCACACCCGGGGAAATTGCGGTCGGCACAGACATCGTGGAGACCACCGAGCATGCGATCACCGCCTGGATTCCTGGGCCTAAAGTGGTTCTCGGCCTTGCTGTGACCAGCAACAATACCGAGGACTGGGCACACGTGGCCGACCTGGCCCGGGGGATATTCGACACCTTCGAATGGGCTGGCACCTCCGCCTGAGGCGGTGCCTCCACACGGGTGCGCAGAGATCGCTGCGCTGGCCCGCGTTCATTGCTTGAGACCGCCCAGTAATTACGAGAGTTCCGCGAGAAGAAACGCTC
The DNA here is from genome assembly GCF_003600245.1 of Amycolatopsis panacis. NCBI lineage: Bacteria > Bacillati > Actinomycetota > Actinomycetes > Pseudonocardiales > Pseudonocardiaceae > Amycolatopsis > Amycolatopsis panacis. The sequence goes on along the minus strand of NZ_QZFV01000087.1, from coordinate 195,152 downwards.
GGTCCCGCGGAATCAAGCAGAAAAGGCACCACAGTCCGGCTCACCGGCGACGAAGTGCAGCTGCCGGAACGCTGCAGCTGCACCACGAACTTCACCCAGACCAAGGCCACGCGAATCGTGCCGCGCGCAACGAGGTCAGTCGAACAGCCTCGGCAGCGTGCCCTCCCAAGCCTCGCGAAGCTCGTCGAGGCCGAACTCCGTCAGGCCCTGCAGCTCCAGCGTGCCGGATTCCGGGTCCACCACACCGGTCTTGCGCCACGGCAGGCCGCGGGCGGTGCACATCTCGGTGAAGCGCAGCTCCTCGGTGCGAGGGACCGCGACCAGCACCCGGCCCGCGGACTCCGAGAACAGCTGCACGAACGGGTCCTGCTCGGCATCGAGGAAGACCCGCGCACCGCACTGTCCGATCAGGACGGTCTCGGTCAGTGCCTGTGCGAGGCCGCCGTCGGCGAGGTCGTGGGCGGCGGAGATCATCCCGTCGCGGGAGCCGGCCACCAGGACTTCGGCCAGCAGCTTCTCCCTGGCCAGATCCACCTTCGGGGGGACACCGCCGAGGTGGCCGTGCAGTTCGCGGGCCCAGGCCGAGCCGTCCAGCTCGTCGTGGGTCGTACCGAGCAGCAGCAGCGTCTCGCCGGCTTCCGCGCCGATGCCGGTCGGGATGCGGCGGGTCACGTCGTCGATCACGCCCAGCACGGCGACCACCGGGGTCGGCAGGATCGCGGTGTCGCCGGTCTGGTTGAAGAAGCTCACGTTGCCGCCGGTGACCGGGATGCCCAGCGCCACGCAACCGTCCGCGATACCGTGCACGGCCTGCTCGAACTGCCACATCACGCCGGGGTCGGTCGGGGCGCCGAAGTTGAGGCAGTCCGACACCGCCACCGGCGTCGCGCCGCCGGTGGCGACGTTGCGGTAGGCCTCGGCGAGCGCCAGCTGCGCGCCGCGGTACGGGTCGAGGTAGACGAACTTCGCGTTGCAGTCGGTGGCCACCGAGACGCCGCGGTTGCTCTCCTCGTCGATCCGGATCATCCCGGAGTCCGACGGCTGCGCCAGCACCGAGTTCCCGCGCACGTACCGGTCGTACTGCGAGGTCACCCATTCCTTCGACGCCTGGTTCGGCTTGCCGATCAGCGAGAGGAAATCCGCTCGCAGGCCCTCCGGCGTCGCCGGCCGGGGCAGGTTCGCTGAAGTGTCGGCGATCAGCGCGTCCTGAAAGGACGGCCGCTCGATCGGGCGGTCGTACACCGGGCCCTGGTGCGCCACGGTGTGCGCCGGGACGTCGACCACGATCTCGTCGTGCCAGGTGATCACCAGGTTGTCGCCGTCGGTCACCTCACCGATGTCGGTGGCGATGACGTCCCATTTGGCGCAGACGGCCAGGAACGCCTCGACCTGCTCGGGCGAGACGACCGCGCACATCCGCTCCTGGGATTCGCTGGAGAGCACCTCGGCGGGGGTCATTCCGGTGGCACGCAACGGAACCCGGTCCAGATAGATGTGCATCCCGCCGTCGCCCGCGGCGGCCAGTTCCGAGGTCGCGCAGGACAGGCCGGCCCCGCCCAGGTCCTGGATGCCGACGACCAGGTTCTCCCGGAACAGGTCGAGGCAGCACTCGATGAGCACCTTCTCGGTGAACGGGTCGCCCACCTGCACGCTGGGCAGCTTGCGCCGGCCCGCCGCGGTCTCGTCGCCGGAGAACGTGTCGCTGGCGAGCACGGACACGCCGCCGATGCCGTCCAGCCCGGTGCGCGCGCCGAACAGGATGATCTTGTTGCCCGTGCCGGAAGCGAACGCCAGGTGCAGATCCTCGGTCCGCATCGCCCCCACGCACAGCGCGTTGACCAGCGGGTTGCCCGCGTACGACGGGTCGAACACCAGCTCACCGCCGATGTTGGGCAGGCCGAGGCAGTTGCCGTAGCCGCCGACACCCGCGACCACCCCGGGGAGCACGCGCTTGGTGTCCGGGGCGTCCGCCGGGCCGAAGCGCAGCGCGTCCTGCACGGCCAGCGGGCGCGCACCCATCGCCATGATGTCGCGCACGATCCCGCCGACGCCGGTCGCCGCACCCTGGTAAGGCTCCACATAGGACGGATGGTTGTGGCTCTCCACCTTGAACGTGACCGCCCAGCCGTCGCCGATGTCGACCACGCCCGCGTTCTCGCCGATGCCCGCGAGCATCTTCGACTTCATCTCGTCGGTGGCCGTCTCGCCGAAGTAGCGCAAGTGCTTCTTCGAGGACTTGTACGAGCAGTGCTCGCTCCACATCACCGAGTACATCGCCAGTTCGGCGTCGGTGGGACGACGGCCGAGGATCTCGCGGATCCGGGCGTACTCGTCTTCGGCGAGCCCGAGTTCGACGTAGGGCTGCGCGGTGTCCGGGGTCGCCGCGGCCGCCGCGGTGGTGTCAACGGTGCTGGTCACGGTGTCCACATCAGGGTTCGCCACAGGCCCCAGGATACGGGGAGTGGCTCGCGGGAGTTGAGGCCGGTGGGGCCAGGCACCGGGCATAAATCAGTCGCGCCGGACGTGCCGGACCTCCTACCGTCTGTGATCGTGCTGTCCGCCACATATCGCATTCCCACGCTACGGCTGCCGAAGCGCCTGACCGCCGCCCGCTATCTGCTGGCGGTCCTGCGTTCGCGGCCGTGGATGGTGTTCACCGGCGCCGCCACCGGGGCCTGCTGGGCGCTGCCGAGTGCCTTGCTGCCGCTGGTGATCGGCAAGGGAGTGGGCGCGATCGCGGCGCACGACACCGGTGCGCTCTGGCAGTGGGCGCTGATCGCCGCCGGACTCGGTCTGGTGCAGGCGGGGTTCGGCACCTGGCAGCACTTCAACTCGTACGGGATGTGGCTGCACGGCGCGGCCACCACGCAGCGGACGGTGACCGAGCACACCACCCGGCTGGGCGCGAAGCTGCGCGAGGCGACGACCACCGGCAACGTGGTCGCGGTCACTTCCTCGGACATCAACTGGATCGGCAACGCCTGTGAGGTCCTCGGCCGCACGGTCGGCTCGATCGTGGCGTTCGTGGTGGTCGGCGTGGCCATGCTGGACAGCTCGCCGTTGCTCGGCGTCGTCGCGCTGGTCGGCGTCCCGCTCGCGGTGGTCGGCATCGGCCCGCTGCTGGCCCCGCTGCAGAAGCGCAAGAGCGTCCAGCGGGAGAACCTGACCGAGGTGAACGCGTTGGGCGCGGACATCGTGTCCGGCCTGCGGATTCTGCGCGGGGTCGGCGGCGAGCAGCGGTTCCTGCGGCGGTTCCGCGAGGCCAGCCAGGTGGTGCGACGCTCGGGGATCGAGGTCGGACGCGCCGAGGCCTGGCTCGCCGCGGCGGAGGTCCTGTTGCCCGGCCTGGTCACCGTGGCGATCACCTGGCTCGGCGCGCGGCTCGCGCTGGAGGGCACGATCGGCGTCGGCGAACTGGTGGCGTTCTACGGGATTTCCGCGTTCCTGGTGGTGCCGGTGAGCACCGCCACCGAGGCGGCCGGCGCGCTCAGCTCCGGCACCGTCGCCGCCCGGAAGATCTGCGACCTGCTGGCGCTGCGGCCGGACCTCACCGATCCGGCCGAACCGCTGCCGTTGCCGGAAGGGCCGCTGGAGCTGGTCGACACGACCAGCGGCATCCGGATCGCCCCGGGCCGGCTGACGGTGGTCGACCTGGGCGCCGAGGCGGAGGCGATCGCCGAGCGGATGGCCCGGTTCGCCGATCCGGACGAGGGCGAGCAGGTCCTGGTCGGCGGGGTGCCGGCGAACCGGGTGGCACTGGCCGAGCTGCGTTCGCGGGTGGTCTATGCGCACAACCAGGACCTATGGTTTTCCGGGGTGCTGCGGGACCAGCTGGCGCCGGCGCGGCCGGGCGAGGTGGACATCTTCGCGGCGCTGCACGCGGCGGACGCCGAGGACATCATCGAAGCCCTCCCCCGCGGCGTCGACGAGCTGATCGGCGAACGTGGCCGCGAGATCTCCGGTGGGCAGCGGCAGCGGCTGAGCCTGGCGCGCGCCTTGGCGATCGACCCCGGCGTGCTGCTGCTCGACGAGCCGACCTCGGCGGTCGACGCGCACACCGAGGCGCGGATCACCGAGCGGGTGGCGCGGCTGCGGCGCGGACGGACCACGGTGGTGTTCAGCCAGAGTCCACTGTGGAGGAATGTGGCGGACGAAGTGGTGCACGGAAAGGCAGTGGCGGTATGACCACGCGACTCCCGCTCGCGTCGCGGCGCGAGGTACGGCGCTGGGCGCTGCATACCGCGGCCGCGCACCGGCGCGAGTTCTCCGTGATGCTGGGCCTGTTCTGCCTCGCCACGCTGATCGGGCTGGCCGGGCCGCAGCTGCTCGGCAGGCTCGTGGACGGCGTGGTCGAAGGCACCACCAGCGCCCGCGTCGACCTGCTGGCCGCCGCGTTCGTGCTGGTACTGGTGCTGCAGGCGCTGGCGAAAAAGGCGGCCCGGTTCCGCGGCCGGATGTTCGGCGAGCGGGTGCTGGCACAGACCCGGGAACAGCTCGTGACGAACGCGCTGGACCTGCCGCTGGGCCGGGTCGAGGCGGCCGGCACCGGGGACCTGCTGAGCCGGGCCACCACCGATCTGTCCCGGCTCGACCACGCGGTGCGGTTCGCCGCACCGGAGATCCTGATCGCCGTGGTCACCGTGGTGCTGACCTCGATCGCGATGATCGCGACCTCGCCGCTGCTCGCGCTCGCGCTGCTGGTCGCGCTGCCGCTGCTGGTGCCGGTGAACGTCTGGTACCAGCGGAAGATCCCGAGCGTGCTGGCCTGGATGCTGGACCGCTGGGGCGACGTGCAGTCGGCTACGCACGAGACGGTGGAGGGCGCGCGGACGGTGGAGGCGCTCGGTCTCGCCGATCGGCGCATCCGCACCGGACGCCGGGCGCTGGACCAGGCAATACTCGGCGAACGCCGCCAGCGCGCGCTGCAGCTGCGCTGGCTGCCGTCGCTGGAGATCAGCTACGTGCTGCCGATCGCGGCCTTGCTGCTGCTCGGCATGTTCGCCTACAGCCGCGGCTGGGCCGACCTCGGCACGATCACCACCATGCTCGCGTACGCGCAGGCCATGACCGCGCCGCTGAACGAAGCGTTGTTCTGGCTGGAAGACCTTCAGGTGGCGCTCGCCGCGGCCCGCCGGGTCCTCGGCGTGCACCCGACCGGATCGGACCCGAAGGTCACCGCCGTGCCCCGCGGCCGGGACATCGAGGTCCGCGACGTGCGCTTCGGCTACACGGCGGATCGCGAAGTTCTGCACGGCATCGATTTGACGGTGCCGCGCGGCGAACGGCTGGCGATCGTCGGCCCGTCCGGCGCGGGGAAGTCGACGCTCGGCAGGCTGCTGGCCGGGATTTCCGCGCCGACCGGCGGTTCGATCCGGGTGGGCGGCACCGAGGTGTCCACGCTCGCGGACGACGTGCTGCGTGGCGAGGTGCTGCTGCTCACCCAGGAGCACCACACCTTTTCCGGCACGCTGCGCGAGAACCTCGCCCTGCCCGCCCGCCGAACCGGCGGCGACTGGACCGACGAAGAGCTGCTGAGCGCGCTCGCCTCGGCGGGCGCCGCGGAGTGGGCAGCCGGGCTGCCGGACGGTCTGGACACCCGGCTCGGCTCGGGCGCGTACGCCGTCCCGGCCGGGCTGGCCCAGCAGCTGGCGCTGGCTCGCGTCGTCCTGGCCGACCCGCACACGCTCGTGCTGGACGAGGCGACGTCCTTGCTGGACACCGGATCCGCGCGAGAGCTGGAACGTTCGCTGAACGCGGTCCTGGAAGGCCGCACGGTGATCGCGATCGCGCACCGCCTGCACACGGCGGCCGCGGCCGACCGGGTCGCCGTGGTGGAGGGCGGCCGGATCACCGAACTGGGCTCGCACCAGCAGCTGCTGGCCGCGGAAGGCCCGTACGCCCGGCTGGTTGCCGCGGCGAGCTGACCCGCCCCCATGCGTGCCGCGGCCTCGTCGCCGGTCACCACCGCTGCTCGATCGCCCGCGCGTAGTGTTGCGCTGTGCTGAAGGTGGCTCGCTGGTCTCAGCAGACGTGGAACACGGTCCGCCCACCTTCATTCACCGAACTCGACTGTGGTGGCCGCTGCTGGATCAGCGAATGGAACGCCGACCCCGAACCGTTCGTCCGGAAGGCCGCCGATCAGATCCTCGACACCCTCGCCGCCGATCGCCGGCGAATTGCCGGTTCACCGCTCGGTGTCTCCAGCCACCCGGCGGAACCTCGCCCGGCCGAACGGAAAACGAATCGGGGCCGCGATCGCACTGACCGCGGCCCCCGATTCGAGCGGTGACCTCAGGCCTGCACGAGCGCGTCCACCGCGCTGTAGAACAATCCGAGCCCATCGTCGGACGGGCCGGTGAGCGCATCGATCGCGTGCTCCGGATGCGGCATCAGGCCGACCACGCGGCCGTTCTCACTGGTGATGCCCGCGATGTCGTTGCGGGAGCCGTTCGGGTTGCCGCCGACGTAGCGGAACGCCACCCGGCCCTGCGCCTCCAACATGTCCAAAGTGGACTGCTCGGCGACGTAGCAGCCGTCGTTGTTCTTCAGCGGGACGAGGATCTCCGCGCCCGGCTCGTAGCGGGTGGTCCAGGCGGTGGTGTGGTTGTCGATGCGCAGCCACTGGTCGCGGCACACGAAGTGCAGGCCCTGGTTGCGGATCATCGCGCCGGGCAGCAGGCCGGCCTCGCACAGGATCTGGAAGCCGTTGCAGATGCCCAGCACCGGCATACCCTTGCGGGCGGCCTCGATCACCGACGTCATCACCGGGGCGTAGCGGGCGATCACACCCGCGCGCAGGTAGTCGCCGTAGGAGAAACCGCCGGGGACGACCACCGCGTCCACGCCGCGCAGGTCCTCGTCGGCGTGCCAGAGCGAGACCGCCTCGGCATCGGCGTAGCGGACCGCGCGGGCCGCGTCACCGTCGTCGAGCGTGCCGGGGAAGGTGATGACGCCGATCCGCGCGCTCACGCCTCGACCCGCCGGATGGTCCACTGCTCGATCACCGGGTTGGCCAGGAAGCCCTCGGCGATCTTGGCCAGCGTCTCGTCGTCGACCGTGTCGTCGACCTCGAGTTCGAAGTGCCGCCCCTGGCGCACCTCGGTGACCCCGCTGAACCCGAGCCGGGGCAGCGCACGGGCCACCGCCTGTCCCTGCGGGTCGAGGATCTCGGGCTTGGGCATGACGTCGACGACGACTCGGGCCACGGCAGGCTGCTCCTTGTTCACGCAGGTCGTGGGGGCGGTACTACACGCCTGAGCCTACTTGACCGGTATCTCGCCAGGGCCGCACGGTGCCCGCGACAGCAGCGCAGCTCACACTCGCGGCTTCCGGGGGTGAGCACCTTGGCAAGACGCGATCGGGCCGAGCCAGGTCGACGAGATACTCCAGAGGTCACCCACTATGCTGACACGAAGTATTCACCACGCCCACGATTCACCCTTTCAGACCGACGGTCCGCACATCGCCACAAGTTTTCCACAGAGTGAAATCTTTCCATTCATCCGGGAACCCCATCTCGCCAATACTTCTACCCGCCGTCTCCAATCCCGAATCCAGGATTTCACGAAGCCGTTCAGGATAAGGATACTCAGGTGAGATACCCCTCAGCAAAAACCGAATTATGGACAGAGCTGAATAGACTCGGCTGGTCGCCGCTTCCGAACGGCCGATATGCTTCAATTCTGGCATAGCCGCGAGATTACGTGAGGCAACCTGGACCGTCATATTCCTGTTCCACAGACGAGAGTGATGCGCGCAGACGTTCCGAATGTAGTTGAGGACGCGCATCCAGTTCGCCAGGGCAGAACCATTACCCCCTCCCCGGCCGTCGACAACGCCGAGTTCGCGAGCGATCTCATCGCGATCACTCCGCTTCGCCCCCGAATAAAGTGTTGACAGCAGGCCGAAGTCCATTATTTCGGAAGCAACCCAAACGGGCAGTACGCCGTCATACTTGTCTTTGAAATGCTGGACGAAGTCCTCGGTGGAGCGGCGCTGCGCTTCCGCTATTCGCGAAAGCCAGGTAGCATACCTTGACTTTCCGTCTTTACCCTTCTCGGATAACCTGCCATCCAGCTCTCGAGGATCAAGGTGAGCGAAAGCACCACGTCGGCCAATTGTATATGCGGTTCGTACACGCAGTGATACCTCGATGTGCTCGATGCAGTCGAGCACCAGAAGTTTGAGCCTTCGATCCAGTTCGTAAAGGGCCAAGACCCGGTCAAGACTGGTGCCGGCGCGGAACTCGTCACCACGAGGCAAACCTGGGGAAACCGCCGCTTTTCGGTATGGGTACCAGTATCCGCTCAATCGGTAGTAACCGACTCGCATCAGTGCCGCTTCGGCTTCGGCCGTTCGCCGGATCTCCATCCCGCGAGCCTGCAGAAGCTCAACTTGCCGGCCGTAGGTCAAATGCGGTTTTAGGTAGGTCACCCCGAGTCCCTGGAAAAAGGAAAACCAGCCCGTGCTCGAGAGCAGAGGGGCTGGCCATGTTGCACACAGTGTAACCAGCTGAGTGGTCCGGCGCAAGGCCGGATGCCGCTTCCCCGCGAACGCAAGACGATCATGGTCGACACGAGGCAGCCATCCCCGCTCAGTCCAGGTACCGCGAAGCAAGCCGTGGACTCTGCCCACCGAGCGCCGCGAGATCCGCCCGAAAAACCGCGTCCAGCAGCCCCGTGTCCTCCACCCCCGGGGCGCAGACGACCTCACCCAGCGCCAGCCCGCGCAAGCTGGCCGTGACGACGTCGCCGGGTGTCATCCGGGGGACCGCGCTCAGGTCGAGGCCCTGCCGTTCGTGGAACTCGGTGGCCACCACGCCCGGGACCACGACCTGGACGGCGACGCCGGTGCCGGCCAGTTCCACGCTCAACGCCTGCGACATAGTGACCAGGTAAGCCAGCGTGCCGGCGTAAACCGCGCGGCGCGGTTGCACGGAGGCCGGAGCCGGACCGCTGAAGGCGAACATGCCGGACACGTTGACGATGGCGCCGGTGCCGCGCTCCCGCATGCCCCTGACCGCGGCGCGGGCGAGCATGGTGGACGCGACGACCTTGACCTGGACGACCTCGTGCGCCTTGTCCGCGGGCAGCTCCGCCAGCGCCATGTAGTGCGACACCCCGGCGTTGTTGACGAGCAGGTCGAGCGGCTCCTCCGCGCAGATCCCGGCGATCACGTCGATGCCTTCGCCGGTGGACAGGTCGGCGGCCACGGTCCGCACCGCGGGATGGGCCGCGGCGAGTTCCGCCAGCCGGTCGGTATTGCGGCCGACCAGGATCAGCGCGTAGCCCTCCGCGGAAAGCCGCTCCGCGTAGGCCTTGCCGATACCGGAGGTGGCTCCGGTGACCAGGGCGAGCTTGCTCATTGAGAGTCCTTTCGTCCGCTCGCCCCTCGTCTTCGCGACCCGGGCCGGGGCCGGCCGGCCCCCTCACCCTCCCGGGAACCAGCGGCTCAGTTCACGCGCCGGAGCGTCTCCCTGGTCAGGTCGGCCAGCGCCGGATACCCGTCGACGCCCATGATCAGGTCGGCCTCGGCCAGGATGGTGCGCAGCACGTGCACCACCCCGTCGGTGCCGGCCAGCGACAGGCCCCAGGCGTACGGACGGCCGATGCCGACCGCGGTGGCGCCGAGGGCGAGTGCCTTGATCACGTCCGCACCGGAACGGATTCCGGAGTCGAACAGGACCGGCACGCCGTCCGCCGCGTCGACGACCTCGGTGAGGCAGTCCAGGGCGGGCAGTCCGCCGTTGGCCTGCCGTCCGCCGTGGTTGGAGCAGTAGATGCCGTCCACGCCACCGGCGATGGCACGGCGGGCGTCGTCGGGGTGCTGGATGCCCTTCACCAGCAGCGGCAGGTCCGTGAGCGAACGCAGCCAGGGGAGATCGTCCCAGGTCAGGGGGTTGCCGAAGACCTGAGCCCAGGTACCGACGGTGGCGCGCGGATCGGCCTCCGGATCCTGGCCCAGCAGCTTCCGGAACATCGGATCGCTGGTGTAGTTGGCCAGGCAGTGCCCCCGTAGCTGGGGGAAGTTCGACGTGGCCAGATCCCGCGGCCGCCAGCCGGTGACCCAGGTGTCGAGGGTGACCACGATGCCGCGGAACCCGGCCGCCTCCGCCCGCGCGACCAGCGATTCGGCCAGCGCGCGGTCGGTCGGGGTGTAGAGCTGGAAGAAGCCGGGGGTGTCACCCAACTCGGGGACAACCTGCTCCATCGGATCGGCGCTGAGGGTGGACGCGACCATCGGCACCCCGGTGCGCGCCGCGGCGCGAGCGGTGGCGAGGTCGCCGTGGCCGTCCTGCGCGCAGATGCCGAGTACGCCGATCGGCGACAGGAACAGGGGGGTCGGCAGCCGCAGGCCGAACAGGTCCACGGACAGGTCACGATCGGTGGCTCCGACGAACATCCGGGGCATCAGCCCCCACCGTTCGAAGGCTTCCACATTCGCCCGCTGGGTGCGCTCATTCCCCGCACCACCGGCCACATAGGACAGTACTGACGGTGGAAGTGCCTGCGCGGCACGTGCTTCCAGCTCCGCGTACGCCATCGGCAGCGACGGCACCCGGCCGGCCAGCCCGGCCAGGTAGATCTCGTTCTGATAGTCGCCGAAGCTGGGCAACGAGGTACTCCTCAACGTTTTCCGTGCAGGAAGGTGACCAGCCTGGCCACCATCGGGTCGGCGGATGCCCTGCGATGGAAGGAAGTGAGCGTGATCGGTGCGGTGAACCGCTGACGCGCGACCGCCTTCGGCCGGGAGAACTCGCGCAGGCCTTCCGGGCCGTGGATCCGGCCGAACCCGGATTCCCCGACGCCGCCGAAGGGCAGCGAAGCGATCCCAGCGAACGACAGTGGCGCGTTGATCGACGTCATACCCGCGCGCAGCCGCGAAGCCAGCTCGACACCGCGAGTCTTCGAGAAGACCGTGGAACCGAGGCCGTACTTCGTGGCGTTGGCCTTCTCGATGGCTTCGTCCATGTCCCTGACCTTCGCGATGGTGACCGTCGGCCCGAAGGTCTCTTCACGGACTGCCTCGGCGTCTTCGGGGACATCCACCAGCACTGTCGGCTGGGCGTACCGGTCATCGACGCTGTCCACACCGCCCACCAGCGCCTTCCCGCCGCGCTCGACAGCGTCCGCGATGTGGCGACGGATCACGCCGAGCTGCGACGGCATGGTCACCGGGCCGTACTGCGCGGCCGCATCAGAGCCCGCGCGGACGTCCTTCGTCTTCTCGACCACCTTCGCCACGAAATCGTCGTACACGCGCTCATGCACGTACGCCCGCTCGACGCCGATACAGGTCTGCCCGGAGTTCGAGAACGCTCCCCAGACCGTGGCGTCCGCCGCCGCATCGAGGTCCGCGTCCACGTCGACCAGCAGCGGGTCCTTGCCGCCGGCCTCGATCACCACCGGGGTGAGCGTGTTCGCCGCTGCCGCCATGATCTTCTTCCCGGTGGCGGTCGACCCGGTGAACGCGATCTTGTCGACGCCGGCGCCGACAAGCGCCCCGCCCGTCTCCCCGAAGCCGGTGATCAGCTGCAGCACAGGCTGCTCCGGCACGATCTCGGCGAACGCGTCGACCAGCCACTTCCCGACGCCGGGCGTGTACTCGCTCGGCTTGAACACCACCGCGTTGCCCGCAGCGAGCGCGTACGTGATCGAGCCGAGCGGCGTGTACACCGGGTAGTTCCATGGGCCGATCACGCCGACTACGCCGAGCGGGCGGTATTCGACCGTCGCTGCCTGGTTGGCCATCAGCAGCCCGGTGGAACGGCGCTGGCGGCCCAGCACCTTGCGCGCGTGCTTCGCCGCCCAGGAGATGTGCTCGATCGCGAGCACGCTCTCCAGCTGGGCGTCCCGTAGCGGCTTACCGGTCTCGTCGCGCACCGCCTGGCACAGCTGCGGCAACCGCCGCGTGAGCACGCCCTTCCACCGCTGAAGCCGCTCCGCGCGGCCCGCGTAGCCGAGACCCTCCCACCACAGCGCAGCACCGCGCGCACGTTCTACCGCCGCGCGAACCTCGTCGGCTGTGTGCACCGCGTACGTGCCGACCACCTCGTCGGTCGCCGGATTGAGTGAGTCGAACGTCTCACCGACCGGGGTCGGCTTCGGCTGAACGGCGGTCATCGGCGTCTCCCATGTCCGGTTCTCCCCAGGCTACGAGGCTGCTGGCCGTCTGCCAACAACCGTCCTCAGGGCGTACTGATCAGCATCGCACCGCCTCACCCGGGGCGGAACCCCGCCGATCCGCGCGCCGGGTGAGACCACGCGCCCGTGGCGAATCATGCGTGGCCGGGCATAGGGTGAACCGACCAGGCGAGAAGGAGAAGCCCGATGCAGTTCGTCCATTTCGGACATGCGTGCGTGTTGCTCGAAACCGATTCCGAGCGGATCCTGATCGACCCGGGCACGTTCTCGACCGCGTTCGAGGGGGAGCGCGAGCTGTCCGCGGTGCTGATCACCCACCAGCACTTCGACCATCTGGACACCGAACGGCTGCCTGCCCTGCTGGCCGCGAACCCGGACGCGAAGCTGATCGTGGACCCCGGGTCCGCCGAGACCGTGCGGAAGCTGGGCCTGGACCACGAGGTCGCCCGTCCCGGAGAGGCCTTCGAGATCGGCTCGACCCCGGTGCATGTGGTCGGCGGCGACCATGCGGTGATCCATCCGGACATCCCGGTGATCCCGAACATCGGCTACGTGCTCGGCCACGGCGCCTTCTATCACCCCGGTGACTCGTTCTTCGTGCCCGAGCAGCGGATCGACGTGCTGGGCCTGCCGACCGGCGCGCCGTGGCTGAAGGCGGGCGAGGCCGTGGACTTCCTGCGCGCGGTGGCTCCGCGCCGCTCGGTCCCGATCCACGAGGCGGTGCTGGCCAACCCCGCAATGCACTACGGGCTGTTCCAGAACCTGGCGCCGGAGGGCACCGAGATCAAGATCCTCGAACGCGGGGCGCGGACCGCGGTCTGATCCTTCACGCAGCGGCGACGTGGCGAAGCGAGCCGTACGTGCTGCCGAACGCCCGGTTCTCCAGCGCCACGTCGACCGCATCGAACAACGCCTGGCGCAACCCCGGACGGGCCAGGTCGCCCGCGTCGATGTCCAACCGGACGAGGCCGCCGCGACGGGCGGCACGGGCGGCGGCCAGCACCAGCGCGAAGCAGCGGACCGTCTCGGTGCGGTGGGACTGACTCGTGAACTCCTGTACCCGCGCGCGGGTTACCTCGCCAGTGTGCAGGTTCCGCACCGCAACCAGGTCCGCGCACAAGCTGAAGCCGTGCTCACGCAGGGCCTGCAGTGTGCCCTGCGACGCGAGCCAGCGCGGCGGGGCGAAGCCGTCGACCTGTACGCCGGTGGTGTCCAGCGCGGCCTTCGCGGCTATCAGCCGCAGGCGGGCCTCATGCGCGGGCAGCGCGGCGAATTCCGCTTTGCGGCCCAGCTGCACGGCGCGGTGCGTCGGCAGGACACTGTGGTCGTAGCCGTGCAGCAGCACGGAATCGCCGGCTTCGCGGCGAGCCCGGACCCATGCGGTGACCGGACCGTCCTCGGTGCGGGCAACGTGCAGAACCGACAACGGGACGCGACGGCGCACTAGTTCGGTCGCCAAGTCCGCGCAGCGGTGCAGCGTGCGCGGGGTGACCCCGGACAGCGAAACCAGCAGACGAGCATCCACGGCTCTATTGCGCCGCAACCCGATGGCGGCCAGGAGACGACGCCGTGAACTACGCGTGAGGGTTATCCGGCGACCGGACGGCGGCGGCCGCGGCGAGGCCGGCCCATCGCCAGACCAACGCTGTGAAGGGACCCTTCACAGCCTCAGAGTCCGTGAAGGGACCCTTCACGGACTCCGGCGGGAGGGCCGGGACTCACCGGCTCGCTTCGACCAGCCGGCGCACCACGACCGCGATACGGCCGCCGAGATCAGGATCGGTGACCCGCCCATCCGCGACCACGGCACGCGAGACCGGGATGCGCACGCACGCCTCGTCGATGATGCGGGCACCGGCATAGCCCAACGTCTTGCGCAACGACGCGTGCGCATCGGCACCGCCGGTCGGCGCCGCGACCGACGAGGCATTGATCCAGGCGACCGGCTTGCCGTCCAGCTCACCGCCGCCGATGGTCCAGTCGAGCAGGTTCTTGAACGACCCCGGCAGCCCGCCCGCGTACTCCGGCGTGCAGAACAGCACCGCCTCCGCCGCCCCGAGCAGCAACCGTAACGCGGCCACCTCGGCAGGCAGCGGATCACGATCGTCGTCCGGGTTGAAGTGCGGAAGATCAGCGAGCCCACGATAAATCCGCGCCTCGCTGAACCCCGCGGCCGTACCGAGCACCGCGCCATTGACCGAACCCGCCCGCAGGCTCCCGCTGATCAGCAGAATCACGCGGCCAGTGTGCCATCCCTCCGCCGTAGTGCGCCCGCGGTGCGGACCTCACGCGCCCGGCGAACCGGGCCGGCACCGGAGGCGGTCCCCGGCGCGGACCGGATCGGCGAGACCGCGACCGTGCGCCCGCCGCGACCGGACTCGCCGCCCGTGGGGATCGGTGAACCGTTGCCAGGTAGGGAAAATCGTGCGACGTACCCGGCCCGCTGTCCGGAGGATGGCCGCGCCGTGCCGGCGGAATCCGGGGAGTCGTTGCTGCGCAAGCAAAAGTGCGCGGCGGACAGCCACGTCCGGCGTCCGGTGGACGGCTTCGGGCCACCGCAATGGCAACCACGAACCACTGCCATGGCGGAAGAACCCCACGGCGGGTCGGCGCACCCGCCACCCGGGCAATCCAGCGGATCGGAAGAAGCTCGCGAACCGGTGTGGCACAAGGGGAATCTCGCGGCACGCGGCCAGCCGAAGCAGCCGGCGAACAGCCCTCCACCTCGGCAGCGCGGACCTGCGAACCGGTGCCGGACGACCTGGTCGTCCGGCAGATTCCGGTTGCGCCACCGCTGCCCGGTACCGGCGCCGCACTCATGCGTCCCCCTCTCGGCACTCCTTCATCCCCGGTGTGCCGACCGCCACCGACAATTCCCGGAGCACCGTGGCGAGCAGCGCTTGTGCCGCCGATCTCGGCAAGGCCAGATTCAGCAGGGTTTCCGCCACCTCGCGGTAGCGCGCCACGCGCACCGGACTCGAACTGTTCGCGCTCTCGCTCAGCAGCCGCTCGTGCACGATCGTGGGCAGGTTGGCGAAATCGAAGATCGTGAACGGCCTGGCGAGCCCCGGACGGTACTCCTGCTCCGCCGGGACCAGGCGGACGTCGATCTCGTCGAGTTCCAGTGCCGCCCCCAGGCCGCGGAGCTGCTCCGTCATCACCTCCGCGCTGCCGATCCTCCTGCGCAGCGCCGTTTCTCCCACCACCAGTACGCACCGCCCGGTCGCTTCACGCCACGCGGGCCGTTCCTCCTCCCCCTTCGCGGCTCCGCGCACTGCGCGCGCGTACCCGCTCGTCTGCAGCAACGGCGGTACCAGATCCGGGCCCCACGCGAACACTGTCCGCGCCGTTCTCTCCCACTCCCGGTACGCCTCTTCGCCGCCGGTTGCTATCCAGTCCTGCTCGCGCGCTCCGCGCGCCATCTCCACTATTCGCCTTCGGTCTGCGCCGATTACCCGGCAGTGCGCCAGTACCGCCCCCACGTCCTCCGGTTTCGGCAACCGCAGTCCGCGTTCCCAGTTCGTCACGAACCCGGGCGTCATTCCCAGGAGGCGGGCGAGTTCTCGTACACCCAGTCTTCGTCTTTTCCGCGCCGTGCGGAGCTCCAGGCCCAGCGCCCTTGCTCGCGGTGTTGCGTACGGTGTTGACATGGTTGCAGTCTGTCACGGGGTGCCGACAGTTTCGGGGTTTGGCAGTTGGGGTTAGGTCCTCTTCTCGCGGCTAGGCCACTCTTGCCGCCCGCTTCTCCTTGCCTCTACCCCCACTCCTCCAACCGTGCCCCCGTCATCTTCTCGTACGCCTCCACGTACCTCCGTCGCGTTGCCTCCACCACCTCTTCCGGCAGGCTCGGCGGCTTCTCCCCGGACTTCCGGTCCCATCCCGACTCCGGTCCGGTCAGCCAGTCGCGTACGTACTGCTTGTCGAACGACGGCTGTACCCTGCCCGGCTCGTAGCCCTTCGCCGGCCAGTACCGCGACGAGTCCGGCGTCAGCACCTCGTCCGCCAGGACCAGCGCACCCGTCTCGTCCAGCCCGAACTCCAGCTTCGTGTCCGCCAGCAGGATCCCGCGCTCCGCGGCCAGCTCCGCCCCGCGGCGGTACACCGTCAGCGTCGCCTCGCGAACCTCTTCCGCTCGCTTCGTCCCGATCTTCGCCGCGATCTCTTCGAACGACACGTTCTCGTCGTGCTCACCGAGATCAGCCTTCGTCGCCGGGGTGAAGATCGGCGAAGACAACTTCGAGGCCTCCGTCAGCCCCTCGGGAAGCTGTACGCCGCACACTGCGCCCGTACGCCGGTAGTCCGCGTACCCAGACCCCGTGAGGTACCCGCGCACCACAGCCTCAACCGGCAGCATCTCAAGTCGCCGTACGAGCAACGCCCGGCCACGGACCTCCTCCGGGATGCGCGGATCGTCGTACGCGACAAGGTGGTTCGGCATCAGGTCCGACAGCTGGTCGAACCAGAACACGCTCATTGCCGTCAGCACGCGGCCCTTGTCCGGGATCGGCGTGTCCAGCACAAAGTCGTAAGCAGAAATACGGTCCGAAGCGACCAGCAGCAGGTGGTCGTCTCCGACCGCGTACAGCTCCCGGACCTTGCCGGCAGCGATCTTCGGGTAATCGGCGAGCGTCGTCACCGCTGCACCCTAACCCGAGGCCCCGCGGAGCGAGGATGATGCAGGTCATGGCGTGGATCTCGTTCACCACCGACTACGGGCTCCGCGATGGCTTCGTGGCCGCGTGCCACGGGGTCATCGCGCGGCTGGCCCCCGAAGCACGCGTGCTCGATGTGACCCACCTCGTGCCGCCACAGCAGGTACGCCACGGCGCCGCCGTCCTTGCGCAGACCGTGCCGTACCTGCCCGAAGCAGTGCATCTCGCCGTCGTCGACCCCGGCGTCGGCACCGAACGGCGCGGCGTGGTCGTCGTCACCGCGCACGGCTTGCTCGTCGGCCCCGACAACGGGCTGCTCATACCCGCCGCCGACGCCCTCGGCGGGGTGATCGCGGCCTACGCGCTTGACTGTCCCGAACCCGCGTACGCGACCTTCCACGGGCGGGACGTCTTCGCGCCCGCCGCCGCGCGTCTGGCACGCGGGGCAGAACCCGGGTCGTTCGGACCTGCCGTGGAAGACCTCGTGCGGCTGCCGGATCCGCTGGTCGCGGCGTTCCCCGGCAAGCTCGTCTCGGACGTGCTCGCCGTCGACCACTTCGGCAACGTCCAGCTCGCCGCGACCCCCGCGGACCTGGAGCTGACCGGGCTCACCGGCACGGTCACCGTGCACAGCGAACGGATCGCGGTATCCGCGGAACTCGGCCGGACCTTTGCCGACGTGCCGCCCGGCGCGAACCTGGTCTACCCCGATTCGGCGGGCCGTCTCTCGGTCGCGGTGAACGGCGGCTCGGCGGCCACCGTGCTCGGGCTCAGCTCTTCCGGCGAATGCACCATCACCGCGTCGCCCACGGCCAGCTGACCAGGCTGGAGCACCGCCGCCTTCATGCCGAACAGAACCCCGCCTTCGACGTCACGGCGATACGTCGCGAGCGTGCGAATCGGCTCCGGCCCACGACGTTCGCCGGTGGCCTGATCGACCATCGGCACCGCGCACCGCACGCACAGCCTGGCGTAACCCAGCTCCACGCCCCCGGCCCGCAGGCGACGTACCGAATCCTCGGCATAGGGCGTCACCCACCCGCGCACCACCACGTTCGGCCGGAACCGGTCCATCGGCACGGGTTCCCCGCCACGGGCCGCGATCCGCTCGTTCAGGCAGTCCAAAGAGGACTCCGAGGCGACGAGCACCGCATGCCCGTCCGCGAACGTCGTGGTACCGGGGATCTCCCCGCTGGTCACGCGCTCGTGCGCGGGCGAGACTCCGAGCAGCACCGACGGCACACCCAGCACCGCGGAAAACCACTCGGCCGCGTCCGCGCCCTGATGCACGCCCTCGCCCTGCCAGCTGAACACGCTCGCGGGCCGGCGCCGCCCGTCCGGGCGAACCTCGATCACCAGGTCCTGGACCCCGGGCGCGGACAAGGCCAGCCGCTTCCCGCCGTCGAGCACCCTCGGGCGCACCGCGGCCAGCACCGGAAACCGGCGCTGGCTGCGGAACTCGCCCTCCGGCGAGGTGATGACGAAACACCGGTCGTGAGCCAGCCCCGCCGGCGTCACCTCGGCATCCGCCACCGACGTGCCCGCACAGCCCTTGATCGGGTAATACGTCAGCTGGGAGACGGTCGTCATATCGCTCAGCCTAACCGGCCACGCTCACAGCACCTGCGAAAGGAACTGCTGCAGCCGCGGGCTCGACGGCTCGTCGAAGATCCGGTCCGGGGTGCCGTGCTCGACAATGCGGCCGCCGTCCATGAAGGCGACCTCGTCGGCCACGCGGCGCGCGAAGCCCATCTCGTGGGTCACCACGAGCAGCGTCAGGCCCCGGCCGGCGAGTTCGGCCATCAGGTCGAGAATGCCCTTCACCAGTTCCGGATCCAGTGCACTGGTCGCCTCGTCGAACAGCATCACCTCCGGCTCCATGGCCAGCGCGCGGGCGATCGCGACCCGTTGCTGCTGGCCGCCGGACAGCGCGGCGGGGCGGTACGGAGCCTTGTCGGCAAGCCCCACCTCCGCCAGCCGCGTCCGCGCACGTTCCGCTGCGTCCTCTTTGGACAGCTTCCGCACACTGCGCAGCGGCAGCACGATGTTGTCCAGCACGGTGCGATGCGGGAACAGGTTGAAGTGCTGGAAGACCATGCCCACCCGCTGGCGCAGCACGTCCGGATCGGCCTTGATCACGCTTTCACCGTCGAGCAGCAGGTCGCCCCGATCGGGCTCCTGCAACCGGTTCACGCACCGCAGCAGCGTCGACTTGCCCGAACCGGACGGGCCGATCACGCAGGTCGTACTCGCGCTCGGCACCTTCAGGTCCACCCCGCGCAGCACCTCCAGGGTGCCGAAGGAGACGTGGATGTCCCGCAGTTCCACCGAAGAGGACCGCACCGCCGTCGTCGTCACGCTTTCACCACCTCACCGGCCGCGAGTTCGGTATCGGCGCGCACCTTGCCGCCGGTCCGCAGCCGCTTGTCGATGTAGTTCACCAGGTGCGTAAGCGGGATCGTGATCACCAGGTACACGCAGCCCGCGGCGACCAGCGGCGATTCGTTGCCGGTGTTGGCCGCCAGATCCTGCCCGATCCGGAACAGCTCGCGCTGCGAAGTGATGAACCCGAGGAAGTACACCAGCGTCGAATCCTTCACCAGCGAGATGAACTGGTTCACCAGCGCGGGCAGCACCCGGCGCACCCCCTGCGGGATGACCACCAGCAGCATCGCCTTGCCGTAGCTCATGCCGAGCGCGCGGCTGGCCTCCAACTGTCCTTTGTCGACACTCTGGATGCCGGCCCGGAAGATCTCCCCGATGTAGGCCCCGGCGATCAGGCTGAGTGCCAGGATGCCCAGCGGATACGGGTTGGTGCCCACCAGCCCGCGCGCGAGCGTGGCCAGGCCCTGGCCGATCACCAGGATCGTGAGGATGGCCGGCAACCCGCGGAAGATGTCCGTGTACACCCGCGCCGGCCAGCGCAGCCAGCGCTTCGCCGAAAGCCCCATCACCGCGACCACCATGCCCAGCACGGTGCCGATCACCGCCGAAGAGGCCGACAGAATCAGTGTGTTGGCCAGCCCGGTCTTGAGCAGATCCGGGAAGACCTGCCAGATGTAGTCCCAGTTGAGGAACGTGTCGAAGAACTGATCCATCTGTTCACTTGCTCTTGAAGTCGGCGGGGACCGGCTGGCCCGGCTCGAACTGCTGGTGCACCTTCTGCCAGGCGCCGTCCGCGATGACCTTCTTGATCCCGTCGTTCAGCTTGGCCAGCAGATCGTTGTTGCCCTTGCGCACCGCGAACCCGTGCGGAATGGTCGTGGTGATCACCTTCGTGACCTTCAGCCCGGGATTCTTCTTCGCGTAGTCCTCGGCGGAGACCTGGTCGAACACCGCCGCGGCGATCCCGCCGCTGGTGAGCGCGCTGACCACGGCCGCGTCGTTCGGGAAGCGCACCGCCTGCGCGGCGGCCGCGTTCGCCCCGAGCCAGGTATCCGACACGGTGCCCTGCACCACGCCGACCCGCTTGCCCGGCAACGAGTTCTCGTCGCTCACCCCGGCCTCGGGCTTGGCCTCGATGCCCAGCGACTGGTAGTTGTACGGATCGCTGAACGCCACCGTCTTCTTGCGCTCGTCGGTCTGCGAGATACCGCCGCTGCCGACGTCGAACGAACCGCTCGCGACTTGGCCGAGCAGGGCGGAGAAGTCGCTGGACGCGAACTCCAGCTTCAGCCCCTCCTTGTCCGCGATCGCGCGGAGCAGCTCGTTGTCGAATCCGGTGTAGGTGCCGTTTTCCTGGTAGGCGTTGGGCCGGGAGTCGCTCAGCGTGCCGACCCGCAGCGTGTCGCTGTCCGCGCCGCCGCAGGCGGTGAGCCCGGCGACCAGCGCCGCCGCGACACCGGTGACCATCAGCTTCTTCATGTCACTCCTAGGCTTGCGCGCTTCGACCGGACCGGCCGGTGAATCTTATGCCAACCACCGAGCTTCTTCACGAATTCCTCACCGGCAAACCCGAGCCTCCCTTGTCGAGTTCCTTCGCGATCGGCGCGGACCGGTAGAACTGCGCGTGCAGCCTGGCCGCGGTGCCGTCCGCGATCGCCTTGGCCAGCCCGTCGTTGATCTTGTTTAGCAGGTCGGTGTTCGATTTGGCCACCGCGAACGCGGACGGGGTGTCCTTGTCCAGCACGGTGTAGCCGAATTCCAGCGGTACCGCCGGGTTCTGGTCGAGGTACTTCTGCCCGATGTCCTTCGGCACCACCCAGCCGTCCAGCCCGCCACTGCGCAGCTGGGCGAACCCGGCGTTGTAGTCCGGGAATCGCACGACCTCGGCGCCGGCCAGCTTCGCCGCGAACTCGTCCTGCACCGAGCCCTGCACCACGCCCAGCCGCTTGCCCGCGAACGAGCCCGGGCCGCTCAGCGCGGCGCCCTTTTTCGTGACCACGGTGGTGTAGCTCGTGTCGTAGCCGTTCGAGAACGCCACGGTCTTCTTGCGCGCGCCGGTCGCGGAAATCGTCGAACTGCCGATGTCGAGCTGCCCGCCGGCCACCTTGCCCAGCAGCGTGGCGAACTCGGTGCCGACGAACTCGACCTGGAAGCCCTCGCGCTGGGCGATGTCCCTCAGCAGCTCGTTGTCATATCCGGTGAACCGGCCGTCCTGGAGGAAGATGCTCGGCGGGGCGTCGGTGAGGGTGCCGACCCGCAGGGTCTGCCCGGCGGAGTCGCCGGACGAACCGCAGGCGGCGAGACCGGCAGTGGCGGTCACGACGAGTACGAGGGTGCTGAGGAGCTTTCTCATGAGCTTCTTCCTGGTACGCACGGCAAGAAGCGCCAGGCCGCGGAGTGCGACCTGGCACTTGCAAGGGTTTCGGCGTCCGAGGTTATGGATTTCGCTCGTCGGGGTAAGCCCGTCTCAGCCGGTGGACGTGGTGCGGATGATCACAGGATCGGCTGCGGGGTGTAGGCCGCGGCGTCCGGGAACCGCTTGAGCACGTCCTCCACCCGGCGGGCGACCTCCTCCACCTGCCGCGGGGCGACCCCGGTGAACGAGATCCGGTCGGCGAGCAGATCGTCCAGCTCAGCACGGTCGAGCGGGAGCCGTTGGTCGGCGGCGAGCCGGTCGAGCAGGTCGTTCTCCGCACCGCGCTCGCGCATCGCCAGCGCGACGCCGACCGCGTTCTCCTTGATCGCCTCGTGCGCGGTTTCGCGGCCGACGCCGCGGCGTACCGAGGCCATCAGCACCTTCGTCGTGGCCAGGAACGGGAGATAGCGATCAAGCTCACGCTCCACCACGGCCGGGAAGGCGCCGAATTCGCCCAGCACCGTGAGGAAAGTCTCCAGCAAGCCGTCGAGCGCGAAGAACGCGTCCGGCAACGCGACCCGGCGCACCACCGAATCCGAGACGTCGCCCTCGTTCCACTGGTCACCGGCCAGCTCGCCGATCATCGACAGGTAGCCGCGCAGCACCACGGCGAGCCCGTTCACCCGCTCACAGGAGCGGGTGTTCATCTTGTGCGGCATGGCCGACGAGCCGACCTGGCCGGGTTTGAAGCCCTCGGTGACCAGCTCGTGCCCGGCCATCAGCCGGATCGTCTTGGCCAGGCTGGACGGCGCGGCGGCCAGCTGGACCACAGTGGACAGTACGTCGAAGTCGAGCGAGCGCGGGTAGACCTGGCCGACACTGACGAAGTGGTTGGCGAACCCGAGATGCTCGGCGATCCGGGTCTCCAGCCGCGCCAGCGCAGACTCGTCCCCGAGCAGGTCGAGCATGTCCTGCGCGGTGCCGACCGGCCCCTTGATCCCGCGCAGCGGGTAACGGCCGATCAGCTCGTCGAGCCGGGCGAAGGCGACCAGCAACTCGTCCGCCGCGGTGGCGAACCGCTTGCCAAGCGTCGTGGCCTGCGCGGCGACGTTGTGCGAACGCCCCGCCATCACCAGGTCGGAATGCTCCACCCCGAGCGCGGCCAGCCGAGCAAGCACCGCGGCGACACGGCCGCGGATCAGCTCCAGGGAACGCAACTGCTGCAACTGCTCGACATTCTCGGTGAGGTCACGCGAGGTCATACCCTTGTGCACGTGCTCGTGCCCGGCGAGCGCGTTGAACTCCTCGATGCGAGCCTTCACGTCGTGCCGGGTCACCCGCTCCCGAGCCGCGATGGAGTCGAGATCGACCTGCTCGATGACCCGCTCGTAGTCGGCGAGCACCCCGTCGGGGACCTCGACCCCCAGCTCACTCTGCGCACGCAGCACAGCGAGCCACAACTGGCGCTCCAGCACCACTTTGCGCTCCGGGGACCACAACCGCACCAGCTCGGGCGAGGCGTACCGGGCGGCGAGCACGTTGGGAATACGAGGCTTGTCCGTCACGGGACCACGATACCTGCGCAGGTCAGGGCGGTTGGGTGGGACCTTGGGGAGGGAGGGGGCGGGCGGGTGCTCGGCGTTTTGGCAGGGGCGGACCTCGCGCTCCACGGCCAAGTGGCCGACAACACCCAGTACGCACCACACGCCGGCATTCCGAACCGGGCGTCCGGCTCGTCCGGCTACTCCAGAAGGTGTGACCTCCGCTCCATCAGTCTTGTAACCATCCTTTGTCCGGCACCCTGATACTGCCGGCGCCCCATTGAACGCGTATCAGACAGGCCTCAAGGGTCGCCGGAAACACGACAAGCCGGTTTGCGGGGAGGCACCGTGGCGCTGGATGGACCCGGATTTCACGTCGAGGTCGAAGTATTGGAAGAGGCTTCGAAGGCGATGGGGGAGATAACCAAGAAGCAGGAAGCGTTCGAACTTCGCGGTCTATGCGGGGAAGAGGCCGAGGTCGGCAGCACCGTCATGCGCGAGGCGTTGATGAACTTCTGTATCCGGCTCAGCGAGAGTATGGACGTCTTGTGCAGCAAGGCCGAGGACATGCGCACGGGGCTGAACATCGCCTCAAGGCTGTATCGCGAAGCCGATCAGTCCGCGAAACAAGGCCTGACCGCCGATCCCGCAGTTGCCGCGATGGATGACCGGTAAGGAGAGTGGACGTGGTCGATCGGAAAGAACTCGGTGCGGCGTCCTCATCTGTGGAACTGGTCCCCGGCAAGCCTGAAGCCCTCTACAAGAATGCCGAAGTGTTACGCGATCGCGCGATCGACGTTCTCGCCGACGGCGAGGCGTTGAGGCGGATCGATGTCGGAGCCTGGCGCGGCCCCGCCTACGACGCGTATACCGAGGATAACGAGATCGAAGTCTCCAAATGGCTGAAGACCGGCGACGCTCTCGCGTTCGGCGCGCAAGCGGTGGAATCGTACGCCAACTGTCTGGGCTGGGCCCAGATGCAGGCCGACCAGGCACTTGAACTATACAACCGCGGCGAAGCGCTCACACGGCAAGCGCACGCCGATCATGACCGCGCTGTCGCTGACGCCGGCAGGCAGACTCAGTCGAACGCCGCTCGAGGTGACGGAACAGTTGTCCAGCCGCCGCAGTTTCATGACCTCGGTGCGGAATACCGGCAGGCAGCGCACGAGATCCTGAACCGCGCTCGGCGGCAACTCGACGAAGTCGCGGAAGTCTCCGCGCAAGCGCTGCGCGAGATGACTGACGCCGCGCCGACCGAGACTGACGACGAAACCACAGTCTCAAAGGTCGGCCACACCATCCTTGACGGCCTCGGCATGATTCCCGGGATCGGTGAGATCGCCGACGGCATCAACGCGGGCTGGCACGCGCTACAGGGACATGCCGGCGAGGCCGCACTGTCCGGCGCGGCAGCCGTACCGTTCGCAGGTTGGGCAGCCGGCGGCAGCAAGCTTGCGAAGACGATAGGCAAAGCGCTCGAAAAAGGGGAAGTTGCCAGATTCGGATGGTCATCCCGCATTGGGAAAGATGCCTATCGCAAGAATTTTTTCGACCACTACCCCGAACTTCAGGGAAAGGTACAGGTTCATCATGCCGTCGAGCAGCAGGCCATTGGAAAGCTGTACCCACATCTGGATATAACCAAGCATGAGATGCATTCACTCGACAACCTTCGCGGCATACCCAACGAAGTTACCAACACCCTGCACCAGAGTAAGCTCAGAATGGAGTGGGACGATTTCTACATGGACAACCCGGGAGCGACCAAGCAGGATCTTCTCGACTTTGCCACCAGGATGGACGACAAGTACGGTCACATGTTTACCCCTCCGGTAAGGTAGGAACCATGGCTTACTACATGGTCAAACCAGAGGTCGCGGGACGATTGGGCGAAGGCACGGTGCTTGACCACAGCACTCATCCGCCGCGCGTCGAGCGACTCGAGTACGAGATCGTGGGGTGGACGGGCGACGATCTCATGACCGGGTTTCCCAGCTACGTAATCACCGATCACCTGGCCGGGAAGCTGCGCGGTGCAGGCCTGTCCGGATTTGACCTCCGCGATGTGCGGATCACCTTTTCCCCGGAGGGCGAGGATGCCCTGCGCGTCATGGGATTCAGTGATTTCCCGGCAGTAAAATGGTTCTACGTAACCGGTCAAGCCGAGCGCGATGATTTTGGACTCACGCCACGGGGGCGCCTCGTCGTGTCCGGCAACGGGCTCACCGGGCTGCGGCAAGGCCGGTTGGACCAGGCACGAATTGAAGAGTATGACCCCGAGATCCACAAGTAGCTGCACCTACGGAATTTCGTCGGCCGGCTGAACAGTCCAGCGAACCAAGAGCCTCACCATTCCGCCAATCCCCCATCCGCCAACCGCCACACCGGCGACCGCCATTCATGCCCGGCTTCATCGGCCCGCCGCACCGCCTCCTCGTCGATCTCGACGCCGAGCCCCGGGCCGAGCGGGCGGGCCGCGTACCCGTCGGTGAACCGGAACAGCGTGGAGTCGGCCAGATAAGCCACCGGCTCATGGCCATCGTGGTAGTGCATACCGAAACTCTGTTCCTGGATCAGGAAATTCGGCGTCGCGAACGCCACCTGCAGGGCGGCGGCGAGTGAGATCGGGCCGAGTGGG
The DNA here is from genome assembly GCF_003600245.1 of Amycolatopsis panacis. Lineage (NCBI taxonomy): Bacteria > Bacillati > Actinomycetota > Actinomycetes > Pseudonocardiales > Pseudonocardiaceae > Amycolatopsis > Amycolatopsis panacis. The sequence goes on along the minus strand of NZ_QZFV01000087.1, from coordinate 169,434 downwards.
CAGTGTGGGGCGAGATGCGCGCCGTAGATCTCCGCGAGTGACGCGATCCGCCGCAGTTCTGAGATGCCGCCGGCGTGCGACGGGTCCGGCTGCACCACGGCGACGCCGGCGTCCAGCACCGGCTTGAACTCCCAGCGAGAGTAGAGCCGTTCCCCGGTCGCGATCGGGACGGTGGAGGTCTCGACGACGGACGCGAGCGCCGTCGTGGGTAATTCGGGCAGGATTGGTTCCTCTACGAACATCGGCTGGACCTCTTCGAGCATCTTCAGCAGCCGTCGCGCCATTGCCGGACAGACACGGCCGTGGAAGTCGATCGCCAGGTCGCGGTCCGGGCCGAGGGCCTCGCGCGCCTGCCGCGCGCGGGCGAGGGCGGCGTTCGCCTCGGCAGGTGTGGCGATGGGGGCCAGTGGGCCGGCAACGTTCATCTTCACCGCCGTAAAACCCGCGGCGACCTGCGCGGACACCGCATCGAAAATGCCCGACGGCCGGTCGCCGCCAACCCAGGAGTACACCCGTACCCGGTCGCGGACCGGGCCGCCGAGCAGCTCGTGCACCGGCACGCCGCGCACCTTCCCGGCGATGTCCCACAGCGCATGGTCGATCCCGGCCAGCGCACTGGAGAGCACCGGGCCACCCCGGTAGAACCCGCCCCGGCGCAGCACCTGCCAGTGCTCCTCGATCCGCAGCGGATCCTTGCCGACGACCAGTTCGGCCAGCTCGTGCACGGCCGCGCGGACGGTGCCCGCCCGGCCCTCGACCACGGGCTCACCCCAGCCGCAGATGCCTTCATCCGTGCTGACCTTGAGAAACAGCCAGCGCGGAGCGACCAGGAACGTCTCGATCCCGGTGATCTTCATCCGGATGCCACCTCCTCGGCAGACTCCTCCCGGGCCCGCCTGGCCCCGGAATAAATACTAAATTAGTATTTCAACCGCCCGGCTGGCAACCGTGCCACAGTGGCGTCGCGAGGAGGTGCGTCGATGGGATACCGGTGGCAGATCACCCACGAGGCAGTGCGGCAGGGGGTCGTCGGCATCGTGCGGACCGCGGATGCGGTTTCCGCGGTCACAGCCGCGCGCTCAGTGCTCGACGCCGGGCTCCGGTCGGTGGAGGTGCCGCTCACGAACCGGGGCGCGCTGGCCGCGATCGAGGAGCTGACCTCGGCGTATCCGGACGCGACGATCGGGGCGGGCACGGTGCTCGACGAATCGTCGGCGACGGCGGCGATCCGGGCCGGGGCACGGTTTCTGGTGTCCCCGTCGCTGCACACCGGTGTTATCCGCACCGCGCACCGGTACGGCGCCGCCGCGTTTCCCGGCACCGGCTCGGTCACCGAGATCGTGCGCGCGCTGGAAGAAGGCGCGGACGCGGTGAAGGTCTTCCCGGCCTCGGCACTGGGGCCGCAGTGGGTGAAGGACGTGCGCGCGGCCTTGCCGCAGGCTCCGCTCGTGCCGACGGGCGGAATCGAGCCCGCCGACGTACCGGAATGGCTCGCGGCGGGCGCGGTCGCGTGCGGGATCGGATCGGCGCTGACCCATGGCACGGCCAAGGAAATCCGGGCACGGGTCGTTGCGCTGGTGCAGCGATGAGCGTGCTGCCGGCCGGCTGCCACACCGCGGAATGCGGCGGCAACGAGGCCAAAAGCGGTGCGGTCACGTCGATTTCGCTTGACGGCGGGGTGCTGACCGCACTCGATGTCGAGGACACCGGGTCGCCGAGCTTCCTCCTGCCCTGCCGAGGAGAGCTGCGTTGAACGAACCTCGCCCGCGCGGCCTGCACGGCCAGACCGTGGAAACGCTGTCCGCCCGCATCCTGTCCGGCGCATGGGACGAAGGCACGGTGCTCGACCTCCCCGCCTTGCGCGAGGAGCTGGACATCAGCCTGACCGCACTCCGTGAAGCACTGAAAGTGCTGGCAGCAAAGGGAATGATCGACGCACGCCAGAAGCGCGGCACGTTCGTGCAGCCCCGCGATCGCTGGAATCTGCTCGACGCCGACGTGATGCGCTGGCAGACCGCGGCCAGCGGCAACCCGGCCCTGTTCGACGAGCTGACCGAGGTACGCACCGTGGTGGAACCCTCGGCGGCACGGCTCGCGGCAGAACGCGCCGGAGACGAGGACATCGCGGCGCTGCGAAGCGCGCTCGACCGGATGGCCGCCGCGAAGTCCGATCCGGACGCCGGCGTCGAAGCCGATCTCGCCTTTCACCGGGCGCTGATGACCGCTACCCACAACAACTTCCTGCGCCAGGTCGAGCGCGTGCTCGCGATCGGACTCGCCGAACGCGACCGGATCGTGCACCACGCCCGGACCGCCGACGACCCGGTACCGAGCCACCGCGAGGTGCTGGACGCCATCGTCGCCCGCGACCCGGACGCCGCGGAATCAGCAATGGTGGCGCTGGTGAGGAAATCCCACGAAGATCTCAACCAAGCCCGCGGCCGGAAACCGTAGACCCGGCCTCAGCCCTCGGACAACGCGGCGGTCAACATGCGTGCCGCGGACACGCGGGGCTCCGGGTCGACCGCGATCAACGCGTTCACCACCGCGCCGTCGACCAGCGCGACCAGTCTTTCCAGCTCTACCTCGGTCACCGGGGTGCCCGAGCGGGCGAAGATCTCCGTCAGCAGCTCGTTCAGCTGCGCGGACAAGGTACGCATGAGCGGGCGCAGATACGGCCGCCGACCGGTGGCCACGAGCCGTTCGTAGCGCAGCAGCACGGCTTCCGCATCCGCCTCCGGGTCGCCGCTGGACGGTCCGAGCAGCAGGTCCAGCACCAGCTCCACAGTGGCCTGCACCCCGCGGTGCCGGGTGGCCAGCTCGTCCAACCGGCGACGGCCGTTGGCCAGCTCGGCCTGCGAATGATGCTCGACCGCGGCGGTGACCAGGTCCTCCAGCGAATCGAAGTAGTACGTGGTGGAGGCGAGTGGCAACCCGGCCCGCTCGGCGACCGCACGATGGCGCACGGCGTCGAATCCGCCCTCGACCAGCAGTCCGGCCGCGGATTCGACGAGTGCCGCACGGCGGCGCTCGCCCTTCGGGGTGGTCGCTGCCGTCATGGCCGCACATTCTGCCAGCCCAGCGGACTGGCCGAGATCAGAACCGCGCAGCCAGCCCGGCCACGAGCCGGTCCAGCTCCGCCGCGAACGGCGGCGGCTGCCCGCTCGTCCCCGGCACACTGACCAGCACCACAGTCCCGCCCCCGGCGGCCGCGTGCCGCACCGTGCGCGATCCGGCGGGCTGGGCGGGCACTACGACCGGCCGGCCCGCGGGGAACACCGCGGCCGAGATCGCGCCGTCCGGAAGCGGGAACCCGGCGCCGCGCGAATCCGTCGTACAGGCGCTACCCGGGGAGGCATTGGCAGGGATCAAGTGGCCTGGGAGCTCGCCAGCGAGGGCTGTGGCGAGCTCCCAGTCCACCCGTGCGCACCCGTGGGTGCCTTCGGCCACAGGGCCGGTCTTCCCGTCCCCGCCGTCTCCCTGCCGAGACTGCTGGGACGGGAAGTTCTGGTTACCCCCGGTACCGAAAGGACGTGCGGCCGGACCACTGGGTTGCGCCGGTCCGCCGGCCGAATTCATGACCGGGGACGAACCGGACGTATCACCCAGACTGCCGACGGTTCCCCAGGTACCGAAACCCGCGGCCACGAGCACCGCGGCGGCACCCACAGCGATCCGGTTGCGGCGGCGGAGCGTCTCGCGCTGCGAACGCCGGACCACGTCCGCCAGGTCGAAACCGGCCGGCGGGACCTCGCCGGGAGCGCCGGAAAGCAGCTTCTCCAGGTCGTGCTCATCCATTCGGCTCCACCTCCCGGTCCAGTACCTGCCGCAAATTCGCCAGCCCACGCGCCGTCTGGCTCTTCACGTTGCCCTCGCTGCAGCCGAGCGCCTTCGCCGCGGCGCTCACGTCGAGCCCGTCGAAATACCGCAGCACCAGCACCGCCCGCTGCTTGCGCGGCACCTCCTTCAGCGCGGCGAGCAGGTCTTCCCGGTTCGCCACGCGCTCGGCCACGCCGGGGCCGTCGGAGACCGGTTCCGGCAGCACCTCGGTCTGCCGCTCCCGCCGCCACGGCCGGCGCGACTCGTCGATCACCGCGCGGACCAGCGTCTTGCGCAGGTACGCATCGGTGGCCGCCCGGTCCCTGATCTTCTTCCACCTCCGGTGCAGCGCGACGAACGCGGTCTGGGCGAGGTCGTCGGCCTTGTGCCAATCACCGCAGAGCAGGTACGCGGTCCGGCGGACAGCCTCCCGCTTCGCGGCGAAGTACTCCGCGAACTCCTGTTCGTCGCGCTGGTCCACGCGCTCTGCAGCTCCACTCGTGACAGGTCCGTCTGGAAGACGGAACCGGGGGCGTACACGGTTGCACGATCAACCGGGTTCGTTCCACCCGAGCGCATTGAATCCCGCTCCGTAGTTGTGCTGTGATCGGTTCGTGACCAGTACTGCCCGGCCGATCGACTTCCGCTCCGACACCGTCACCCGTCCGGACCAGGTGATGCGCCGGGCAATGGCGGAGGCCGAGGTCGACGACAACGTCATCGGCACCGATCCGACCGTCGCCGAGCTGGAACGGCGTGCCGCGCAGGTGCTCGGCATGCCCGCCGCGCTCTGGACGCCGAGCGGGACCATGGCGAACCTGATCGCGCTGAGCCTGCACCTCCAGCGTGGCGACCGGTTCCTCGCCACCCGCGGCGCGCACGTGCTCGCCAACGAACTCGGTTCGGCCGCCTGGCTGGCCGGTGGGATGCCGGATCCGCTCGAACACGACGCCGGCCCCGGCCGTCCCACCCCGGACACGCTGGCCGCCGCGATCGGCAGCACCGGCCCGTATTTCACGCTGCGCACCACGTTGCTGTGCCTGGAGAACACGCACAACGCCGCCGGCGGCGCGGTCACGCCGCCGGACGAACACGCGCAACTACTGTCCGTCGCGAAGCAGGCCGGGCTCACCGTGCACCTGGACGGCGCCCGGATCTGGCACGCGGCAGTGGCGCTGCAAGTGCCTCCCGCGGCGCTGACCGTCGGCGTCGACACCGTGTCGGCGTGCTTCAGCAAGGGGCTCGGCGCGCCGGTCGGTTCCGTGGTCGCGGGCAGCAAGGACTTCGTCGAGCGTGCTCGCCGGATGCGGCAGATGCTCGGCGGCGGTGTGCGTCAAGGCGGCGTGCTCGCCGCGGCCTGCCTGGTCGCGCTGGGCCGGACCGGCGAGCTGGCCGAGACGCACGAGTTCGCCCGGCGGCTCGCCACCGGGCTCGTCGAACACGGCTGGGGTGTCAACACGCCGGAGACCAACATCGTGCTCGCCGATGTACCGGATCTGCCCACCGCATTGGGCTGGCTGGACTCGCTCGGCATCCGCACCGTGCCGATGGCGGGCAAGGTGCGATTCACCACGCACCGCGACCTTTCCGCCACGGATATCGAGGAAACGCTGCGCCGTCTCAAGACCGGCGCCTGACCCCCGGGGAAGTCACGTGTCCCACTGGATCGTGTTCGACTACGGCGAAGTGCTGTGCACTCGCACCACGGCACTACCGAAACTGGCCGCCGTGACCGGCGTGCCGGCCGAGGACTTCGAGCCGGTGTATTGGGAGCTGCGCGAACCCTACGACCGGGGATCCACCGACCTCGCCTACTGGACCGCGATCGGGGAGCGCCTCGGCGTGCAGGTGGACGAGGCGCTCTCGGCCGAACTCACCGCGCTGGACGTGGCGGGCTGGTCACACCTGACCACGGAGGCGCTCGACCTGCTCGGATCGCTGGCCGAGGCCGGTGCGTCGCTGGCGTTGCTGTCCAACGCCTCGGTCACCTTCGGTGCCTGGGTGCGCGAGCAGGAGTGGGCGAAGCTGTTCCGCCACACGATGTTCTCCGGCGACGTGCGATGCGCGAAACCGGACGCGGAAATCTACCGGCTGCTGCTGGCACAACTCGGCGCCGAACCCGGCGAGTGCCTGTTCTTCGACGACCGAGCGTCCAATGTGGAAGGCGCGCGGGCCGTGGGCCTGCGCGCGCACGTATGGAACGGCGCCGAAGCCGCCCGCGCCGCGCTGGGCTGATCCCATGGCTGTGAAGGGAACCTTCACAGACTCAGAGTCCGTGAAGGGACCCTTCACGGACCTCTACACCGACTTTGCCGGAACCCTGGCCTCTCCGTCCGTGAAGGGTCCCTTCACAGCCCTTCACCTCACGTCAGCCATTGATCCGCTTGGAGTTCTTCCGTCCGGAGATCGCGCCGTAGGCGGCGGTGCCCAGGAACACCGCACCGCCGATGATCGCGATCCACAGGACCGTCTTGAACACGAAACCGAGGATCCCGCCGAGCACCATGAAGGCGATCCACGCGACGATGAGTCCTCCGACGATCTTCCAGAACATGGCCCCTCCGAGTGCCGTTCCGTGCCATCTCGGCCCGGTGCCCTCCAGCGTGCCACTTCACCGCCGGAAACGCGCCTTTCCGAGTCAACGTTCAGGGGTTTCTCCGGGTTCCCCTGACGGTGTTCACCCCAGCCAGGTGCCTAGCCGGCGCACCGCCTCGTCGATGTCTTCGGCTGCTCCGGCGAAGGAAAACCGCACGAACCGGCCACCGTCGACCGGGTCGAAGTCGATCCCGGGGATGATTGCGACCCCGGTGTCCGCGAGCAGCCGCTGACACCAGCTCAAGCTGTCCGTTGTGTACGCAGAGACGTCCGCGTACGCGTAGAAGGCGCCGTCGGCGGGGGCGAGCTTGTCGAGCCCGATGCTGCGGAGCCCGGCGAACAGGCGGTCGCGGTTGTCGCGATAGCGCGCGACGTGCGCGTCAGCCTCCGCATAGGACTCAGGGGTGAACGCCGCGACGGCCGCGTGCTGCGAGAGCGCCGGTGGGCAGATGGTGAAGTTGCCGGTCAGCACGTCGATCGAGCGGTGCAGCCGGGCCGGCACCAGCATCCAGCCGAGCCGCCAGCCGGTCATCGCGAAATACTTCGAGAACGAGCCGAGCACGAGGGCTTCCCGGCTGTACTGCCAGGCACAGTCGAGCTGCGCACCGTAGGTGATGCCGTGATAGATCTCGTCACTGATGAGCTGGACCCCGCGTGAAGCACACCACCCGGAGATCGCGGCCAGCTCGCCGGGCGGCAGCACGGTGCCGGTCGGGTTGGCCGGGCTGGCCACGATCAGCCCGTCGAGCGGGCCGAGCCGGTCGAGCAGTTCGACGGTGGGCTGGAAGTTCGTCTCCGCCGTGGTCGGGAACTCGACCACCTCACAGCCCAGCACGTTCAGCAGGTTGCGGTAGGCCGGGTAGCCCGGCCGCGCCATGGCGACCCGAGCACCGGGGTCGAACGCGCTCAGGAAGGACAGCAGGAACCCGCCGGACGAGCCGGTGGTCAGCACGACGTCCTGCGCCGCCACGTCCACGTCGTAGGTACGCCGGTAGTGCCCGGCGACGGCTTCGCGCAGCTCAGGGATGCCGAGCTGCTCGGTGTAGCCGAGGGTTTGCCTACCCAGCGCCTCGCTCGCGGCCCGTCGCACCGGCTCCGGCGCGGGCACGGACGGCTGCCCGGCAGCGAGCGAGACGACGTCGCCGTGGCTGCGCTGCCGGGCCTGCGCTGCGGACAGCACGTCCATCACGTGGAAAGGAGGCACGCCCGCGCGCAGCGCTGGACCGCCGAAAGTACCAAGGTCGACCATGTCGTCAGGCTAAAGCCTCAAGCCGGCCTCAAGTCCGGCGCCCAGGATCGCCCTCACCGGGGGAAGGCGCAATGAGGGGTCCCTTCACGGCCTCGGAGTCCGTGAAGGGACCCTTCACAGCCTCAGCGCACCCCGGGCCACAGGATGGCCGGTTTGCGGAGGTAGCCCGGAACCGCCGTAGGAGTGTCGAGAACGGCCGGGCACCGTTCTCGGCACTCGGTGAAGCGGTCAGTACCCTCGGTACGCGCCGCCGTGCGCCATCGCGGCGACCCCCGGCACGTTGCCCATCGAGCCGTACCGGTCGATCGAGTACCGGACCCCGGCGATGATGTTGTCCACCGGGTTGTAGATGTTGTCGTGCCCGGGAAGCTTGTGCGCGTTGAAGGTGGAGTCGATGCACTGCATCAGGCCCTTGGACGGATGCCCGGCGGCCGCGTTCGAGTTCCCGGTGAGGAAGAGGTGCTCGCCCTCGCGTGCCGTCCAGGTGCCGAGTTCGGTGGTGACGCACCAGACGTCCCCGCGACCGGCCTCCTCCCGGCTGAGCGATCCACCGGAGACGACGGGACGGTTCGCCCGCACCGAGGACTCCGGCTGCCAGGCATCCACCTGGTCTACAAAGGACACTCCCGGCCGCGCGCCGGAAAGGTAGACCGCGAGCACGATGGCGTCGAGCACTTCACCCGGTGCCTGGTGGATCGTCACTTTCGGCGCCGGCCAGCCCGGCTCGTCGTACCAGGCGCCCTCCGCGTCGATCACGGCTTCGAGCCAGGCGGCCCGCTGCAGCGCCGACATCGCGAGTACCTGAGCGAACGCTTCCGACTTCGGATTTCCCGCCCGCCGCAGCAAATCCTGCGCATAACCGGGGTCGAGACGGAACTGGTACCGCGGGCCACCTTGATCGTCGAGATACTCGGCATGCGGAATACCGGCGAGCAGCTCCCGGATCTTGCCGGCCGCAGCCGATTTCGACTGTGCGATCGACATCGTCGGACGTTGTTGCCGGCTCTCGACGCGCCCGTCGCCGGCGATCCAGCCGAGAAGGGCGGCTTCCCGCACGGTCACGTCCAAACCGTCCCCGGTCTCCGCGGCCGCGGACAGCAGGAGCCGATCGCAATCGGCCACCTCGTCGGTGGTGACGAAGCGCCCTTCGGTCGCGTACGCGGTCCTAGCCGGCTCGGGGTGCACAGCCACGCCCACCGCGGCCTGAGTCTCCGTACACGGCTGCCCGGCCTTCGCGACGCTAACCCGCGGAAACGTCAGCCAGCGATGGTTCGGTGTCGTGGTCGCCTGCCAGCGGCTGTTCGCGATCCGGACCAGCCGTGCGTTCTCGTGGTGCACAACCCGGGTGATCCGGGTCCACTCGCTGCGGCCGGTCGCCGGGTTGTAGCCGATGGTTTCGTCGCCCACCAGGACATCGCGGTGCTTGAGCAGGCCGCGCCGGGTCAGGATCGCCGTGTCGAGGGGAACGCAGTCCCAGTTGTTGATCGCGTTCGGGTTCCCGCCGGACTCGTGCTGGATGATCGCCCAGATGTTCTTGACATCTGCCTCGGTCACGTTGACCCCGGCGGCCTGCAGCTCCTTGATCGCCTCGTCGATCCACTGCTGCACGTTCCCCGGCGGCGGGGAGGAAGGCGGGCCGCCGCTCGGGCCGAGGCCACCGCCACCGCCGCCCCCACCACCGCCGCTGTGGTGGCCACCGCCACCGCCGCCGTGACCGGTGTGCAGGCCGCCGGTGCTCTGCGGAATCGTGCCGTCCGAGCCGGGCAGCGGGACCTTCGAGTAGCCGCCCTCGATCTGGGTCTGCATCAGCTGCTGCGACGACTTGACCATGCCGTCTGCCTGTTCGAGCAGCGGATCGATGGTCTGCTGCGCCTTCGTGGCGTCCGCTTCGTTCGCCTTGTTCGCCGCGTCGATGATCGACTGCGACGTGGGGCTCGGCGCGGGACCGCTCTTGTCCGACTTCGCGTACGCCGCCTCGGCGTTCTGCGCGTTCTGGGCCTTCGTCGTCTCGGCCTTGATGCGAGCGTCGATCGACTTGTGCGCATCGTCCAGCGCGCTGGTTACCTTGTTCTTCACGCCGCTGAGATCCTGCGACAGCTTGCTCAGGTCATTGCCGACGTCGGAGAGGTGCCCCTGCACCTTGTCGCCGGCGGAGGTGATCTGCCGGACGTACCCGACGAACGCGTCTGCCGCGTCGCCCTTCCAGACGCCCTCCGCGAGCGAATCCGTGGACGATTTCATCGCCGCACTGTGATCACCTGCCTGCTGCGCGGCGTCTTTGAACTGCTGCGCGGCCTTCTCGATCGACTCCGGCTTGATGCCGTCGACCTTCTTCGCCTTGTCGACAATGCCCTGCCAAGCCGGCGGGAAGTCGATCAACCCCATCCCTGTCGCCCCTCACCCACGTAGTGCCTGTTCAGCGGTCTTCGTGCACGGTCAGATCGCTCTTGGCGACCTGGTCGGTCTCGGCCATCAGCCCGGCCGCCTTGCGGAGGATGAATCCGGTCGCCTCCATCAGCTTCCCGGCCGCGTCGAACTCGCTGTGCACGCCTTGCTTGAACTGGCCGACCGCGCCGTGCACGTCCTTCGAGCCACCCATCGTGCCGAACGGGCTGTCCGGCTCGTCGTCGACGCCGGTGAGTTGCTTTCGGGACTTCTCGAACTCATCCTTCAACTTCTCGATGTTCCGGGCCGCAATGGCCATGGAATCCGCATCGTAGACAGGCACCCGTTCGCCATCCCTTTCGCGACTCTCGCTTCCGAACGGTTCGGACGCACCGGTGATCAGGCCGGTTCCCTGCACACTGTAAGACGTCGAACGCGCGCCGTGTGCGATTCTGCCCGACTTCCACCGGAGGCAGGTACTCGCTGCCCGGAATCAGAGCCCGGACTGCAGCTCGCGCACCCGGTCGAGGAGTACCGCGTTGTCGGCCGGGCTGACCGTGGCCCAGGCGCGGCCGTCCGGGTCGTCGGTGAGCTGGAAGAGGTACCGGCCGGAATCGGTGTCGTAGAAGGCGGCCACCCGGGGAGAACGGCGGACGGTGCCGTCGCGCAGGACGCGTTCCGCGCAGAACTGGCCGCGGGCCTCCTGGCCGAGCAGCATGCCGGCCAGCTCCTGCGCGTGCCACAGATCCAGGCCACGGTCTTCCAGTGCGGTGACCAGTGCTTTCGGTTCGCCCTGCGCGGCCGCGTCGGCGGCGACCAAGATGTCGTGCGGAACCGAGATGGACTGGCCGACACCGGGACCGAGCTCACCGGCGACCGGGACGGCGGCCTCGGCGAGCGAGCCCTCGTCTGCCGGGATCAGCCACACCTCGTCCCGGTCGATCACGCCGAGTACGGCCTGGCTGCCGCGACTCACCGCGCGGCCGTGGATCTCCCGCTCGGCCCACACCCACACGTCCACCGCGAACTGCGGCCGCGCGAGCAGGTGCAGCTGGTCGAGCAGGGCGCTGTTCGGACGGCCGGCGCGGACAAGCCGGCGCTGCGCCAGCGACTCCCAGGCCGACTCGACCAGCGACCGGCGTTGTGAATGCGTGGTACCGGGCGAACGCACCCCCAGCGCGGGCGGGCGGGCGCCGAGATCCAGCGATTCCCACAGCACGTCGAATTCGAGCGTGGACAGCACCAGGCTCACAGGCGGCGCTCTTCCCCGGCGCCCCCGCCGAGCACATCGCGGCTGACCATCCGGCCGTCGGTGAACAGGTCCCGGTCGTCGACGCCGAAGCGGCGCACGGGCTCGGCGTCCACCTCGGCCTGGGTCGCGGCCGGAGAGAGGAACTTCGCGTCGCCGCCGCCCGTTCGCGGGCTGATCTGCTCAGCCTTGCGCAGCGCGACCGCTTCTTCCTCGGGCAGGTCGTCCACCGGCAACGGCTGCGCCAGGCCTTTCGTCGGCGGCCCGCCGAACCCGCGGCCCTGCCGTTCGCGGTCCCCGGCCAGCGCGCCACCGGCGACTCCGGCGCCGATCGCCGCGGCGCCCGCACCGATGTCGCCGGCCGAAGCATCGCTCTGTGGCGGAGCGGGCGGAGCACTGCCGGTGCTGGGCGGGTCCGGCGGCTGCGGAACGCTGCCGACCAGATGACCGGGGTTCAGCCTGTGGTCGTGCGTACTCCCGAGACCACCGCCGGCCGCACCACCGCCTCCTGCGGCACCACCACCGCCGCTTGCCGCACCGCCGACCGTGCCGCTGTCACCGGCCGCGCCGCCACCGCCGGCTGCTGCGCCACCGCGACCTGCTGCACCACCGCCGTCGTCCGCACCACCGCCGCGATGGCTGAGCGCGCCGTCCGGCCCGGAGTCGCCCCGGGGCGGCTCCGGGTGGATGCCACCGGGCCTGCCTCCTTCCGCAACCCCTGAGCCGTGGCTGCCGACCGGTCCTCGCGACACCGGCAAGCCACCGTGCTCCCGCGAACCGCCCGGCACCGACGCACCGCCCGGCACCCGAGTACCGCCGGAATTCCCTGCCACAAGAGGGTTTCCGGGACTGACCGGCACTTCAGGAGCACGCCATCCGACACGGGCCTGCGGTTCCGCCGAGCCATGTCCGGCCGACGCTTCCTGAACCGGCGGCGGAGGCGGGGACGGCTTGACGTACGAAGCCGGGGTGACCCGGCTTGGCCGCGGCGCAGGAGTGGCAACGCCGTACGTGGCCACCGGCGGATCGGCCACCGGCCTGCTGACCTGCTGTACCGAAGGTGGCTCGACGTGCTGTGAGCGCATCGACGCGGACGCCGGCTTCACCCCGCCATCCGGCGTCACCTCGACCGCCGTGCCGGCGCGGTCCACCACGCCCGGCCCAACCGGCGCGGACATGGACAGCGCCTGTGGCTTGCTCAATTCCTTGTTGGACAACAGGATCTCGCCGCTCTGCTGGGCGTAGGCGTTCAACGCCTCAAGTGCCTGGGCCCGCGCGTTCTCCGCGGCCTCGACCTCCGCGGCGTGATCAGTTTCGAAGCCGATCAGGCTGAGCACCGAGTCACCGAGGGTGAGCCCGCCCGCCCCCTTGCGCACGGTCGCCGGGTTCGGCAGCTTGTATTTGGTGTGACTGAACAATTCCCCTTGGGCGAACAGCATTTCCGCGGTGTGCGCGACCTTGGTCGTGGCATCCTGGGAGAATCCGGCCTGCGCGGTGAGCACCTGCCCGGCCTGCCCGCCCGCCGCGCTCTGCCATTCGACGCCGAGCTTCGCGAGCTGCTCCCGCAACGTGCCGTCGGTTTCCGCGAGCGCGGCCGAGACCGCCTTCAGCGCTTCGACCGCGGTGCCGATGCTGTCGATTCCGTCGCCGGTGGCGAACTTCTCGATCTCCTCGGAGATGGCAGTGTCGGTCCAGCCGTCGAAGCGGTGGTCGCGGATCCTGCCGGCGAGTTCCGAGATCTCCACGCGCGCTCCCTTAGCTCCGTGCCTTGAGGTCCTGGACCGCCAGTCCGGCGGCCTTGCTGGCGAGTTCACACAGCTGTGGCCGGCTGAAACCGCCGGCAGTGATGGCGAAAGCCTGCGAAGCGAGCGTCTGCCCCTTCGCGACGCCGACGAGCACTTCGCAGTCCGAGGGGGTGCCGGACGCGCGATAGCCGGCGAGCGCCGGATAGCCCTCCACACTCGTGGGCGTGGTGGTCACGCTGTTCTTGCGCCGCTTGCCGGTGAGCCACTCCTGCAGATCCGCGCCGACCACCCGCAGATGGAACGCGTGGAACGGCTCGGTTTGGTTCGCGTCAAGCACGCACGTGGGGCCGTCCTGCGGGTCCGCGGCCTTCCGCGGCACGCTGGTCACCTTCAGCGCGTCGAACTGCGCTTGCCCGAGCAACTGACACGGATCGGTGCCGGCGATCGGCAACTCGGCCGGACGCGGCGGCAGCTGCGAAGCCATCGCCTGCTGGGAAGCCGAACTCACTGAGGCCTGCGCCGGGTACGCCGTGCCCTCGTCACCGGACGAGCATCCGGCGATACCGAGGCCCGCGACGACGGCGACCAAGGGCTTAATGGATGCCGTGCGCACCGCGGTCCCCGAAAGCCGCGGCCTTGTCCGCTTCGCTTGCTTCGTAGGTCTTCGCCGCTTCGCGCAACTGCGCGACGAGACGATGGAGGTTGGCGACGTACTCGCGTACCTGCGCGACGTAGGACTGGTCGCCTTCGGCCACGAGCATGTTCCAGGCGCCGATCGCGTTGATGCTCACCGTGTCCGCCGAAGGCGTGTCGATGCGCAGCTCGCCCAGGCGCGTGAGCAGCTTGTCTTCAAGCGCAGTGACCTGCTCTTCCACCACGCGGGCGACGTCGAGCAGCTTCTTGGGCTGCACGACCAGGTCCGCGACCCCCGGCACAGCCGGGACCGAGGACGCCAGGCCGGACGGCGGAGTGCTTCCTGGCATGCGCTACCCCTCACGTGATACGGACAGTGACCGCGGCAACCCGCTTCGAGGCTACCAACGGACGCGTGAATCCGAGGCGAGTTTCGCCCGGCCCGTTCAGACCGGGGCGGCGACCTCGCCGTTCGCAGCACGCAGCGCGATGTCAGTGCGGTGATGCGAGCCGGCCAGGTGTACGCGCTCGACTGTCTCGTACGCGTGCTTACGCGCGGACTTGAGCGTCTTGCCGGTGCCCACCACGGAGAGCACGCGCCCACCAGAGGACACGACCGCACCGTCTTCGCGACGCCGCGTACCCGCGTGCAGCACGCCTTCGATCTCGCCGCCGGTGATGACGTCACCGGTGCGCGGCTTGCCCGGATAACCGTCGGCTGCGATCACCACGGTCACCGCGGCGCCGCGCGACCACTCCAGCGGCGGAAGCTCAGCCAGCCGCCCGGTCGCCGTGGCCTTCAGCACCTCAGCCAGAGACGTACGCAGCAGCGCGAGCACAACTTGCGTCTCCGGGTCCCCGAAGCGGCAGTTGAACTCGATCACCTGCGGGCCGTCCGACGTGAGCGCAAGCCCTGCGTACAGCAGACCGGAGAACGAGCAGCCCCGCACGTCGAGTTCGTCGACCACCGGCTGCACGATGCGCGCGACGACGTGGTTGACGAGGTCCTCGGACACCCACGGCAGCGGCGCGTACGCACCCATCCCGCCGGTGTTCGGGCCGGTACCACCGTCGCCGACCCGCTTGAAGTCCTGCGCGGGCAGCATCGGCACCACGGTGCGGCCGTCCACGAAGCAGAACAGCGAAGCCTCCGGCCCGTCCAAAAAGGACTCCAGCAGCACCGGGTGGCCGCCGTCGAGCAGCATCAGCGCGTGCTTGCGGGCCACCTCGATGTCCTCGGTCACCACCACGCCCTTGCCGGCGGCGAGCCCGTCGTCCTTGACCACCCAAGTAGGCCCGAAACGCTGAAGCGCCGCGTCGAGCCGCGCGGGTGTGTCAACGACCTCACTGCGGGCCGTGGGCACCCCTGCGGCGGACATCACGTCCTTCGCGAACGCCTTCGAGCCCTCGATCCGCGCGGCGGCGGCGCTCGGCCCGAAGCAGGCGATGCCCGCTTCGCGCACCGCGTCCGCGACGCCCGCGACGAGCGGCACCTCGGGGCCGATCACGACGAGGTCGGCCCCCCACTCCTTGGCCAGCACAGCGACCGCTGCCGGATCGGCAGGGTCGACTCCGAGCTGCTCGGCGACCGCCGCGGTACCGGCGTTGCCGGGCGCGCAGGCGAGCGCCGTCACTCCAGCATCACCGGACACCGCAAGGGCGATTGCATGCTCACGGGCGCCGGACCCGATTACCAGTACGCGCACGCCGGACAGCGTAACGGTGCGTGCACCGGCCGGGCAGATGGCCGTCCGGTCCAGGGGTCACCCGAATATCCGGGCAAGGGGTCACCGAGCGGAGTTACGGCTGGTCAGGCAGGCCGTACCGGACTCGGGCGGGCATGGCGATCGCCCCGGCGGCAGCAAACCCGGCGTACCGGTCACCCGAACCCTCGTCGATCCAGGCCGTAACCGGCCGCCTGGCCGGTCACCCCCGGGTGTCCGAGGTGCCCGAAAACGGAATCCATGCACCGTTTACCCGGTTGTCAGCCCCACGTCCGGGCGGGTCAGTCCGGCGGACGCTTGCGGCGGTGAGGGTGGCGCGGTACTCGTGGCCCCGGTCGCAACTCCCCGGGCACCCGGTAGAGAGAGGTCTCCCCATGAAACGCACACGTCTCGGCATGCTCGCCCTGTCCGGTCTGGCCCTGCTCGGCGTCGCGGGCCTCACCGTCGGCCCGGCCGCGGCCGTCGAGCAGACCGCCCCGGATGCGGTGGCGCACGGCCGCGGGCACGATGACCCGGTGATCGTCGGCCACCGGGGCGCCCCCGGCTACCGTCCGGAGCACACCCTCGCTTCCTACGAGCTGGCCTGGCGGATCGGCGTCGACTTCGTCGACGTCGACCTGGTGCCGACCAAGGACGGGCAGCTGGTGGCCCGGCACGAGCCGGAGATCGGCGGCACCACCGACGTCGCGGACCACCCGGAGTTCGCCGCGCGCAAGACCACCAAGGTCATCGACGGCACGAAGATGACCGGCTGGTTCACCGAGGACTTCACCCTCGCCGAGCTGAAGACGCTCTTCGCCAAGGAGCGGATCCCGCAGAACCGCCCGAACAACCAGCTCTACAACGGCCGGTTCCGGATCGCCACCTACCAGGAGGTGCTCGACGACGCCCGGCGGCTCGGCCGCGAGCTGCACCGCACGCTGGGCACCTACCCGGAGGTCAAGCACTCCACCTACTTCTCCTCGATCGGCAACCCGACCGAGCCGAAGCTGGTGGATCTGCTCACCCGCAACGGGTTGAACCGGCCGAACGCGCCGGTGGCCATCCAGTCGTTCGAGGTGTCGAACCTGCAGGCGCTGCACCGCCAGGTGAAGGTTCCGCTGCTGCAGCTGAGCAGCGCGACCGGGGCGCCGGCGGACTGGGTGGCCAAGGGCGACAAACGCACGTACGCCGATCTTGTCTCGCCTGCCGGGCTGCGTGAGGTCGCGAAGTACGCGGTCTACCTCGGACCGGAGAAGTCGCAGATCATCCCGCTGGACGCGAAGGGTAATCTCGGCACGCCCACTTCACTGATTTCCGACGCGCACCGGGTGGGACTGAAGGTGCAGCCGTACACGTTCCGCAACGAAAACCCGTTCCTGCCCGCGAATCTGCGTTCCTCGGACAGCCCGACCGCATTCGGGAATGTGTTCGCCGAGGAGGCCGCTTTCTTCCGGGCCGGGGTGGACGGATTCTTCGCCGACCAGCCGGACACCGCGCTGGAATCGCTGCACGACTTCCTCGGCCGCTGATTTCTGTCGGTCCCCCTCGCTAACCTTCTCGTATGGATCTTGGGGAGGGGATCGACCGGCTGGCAGCGCGTACCGGGTTCACCGGCGCGCTGCTGGTCCGGCGAGGCATGGAAACGGTGCTCGGCCGCGCATACGGCTGGGCGCATCGGGGGTACAGGGTCCCGAACACCGTCGATACGCGGTTCGGGATTGCCAGTGGTACCAAGGGGTTCACCGCGCTGGTCGTGGTGAGCCTGATCGTCGACGGGCTGCTCGCGCTGACCACCCGGGTACGCGAGCTACTCGGCCCGGACCTGCCGTTGATCGCGGACGCGGTGACGGTGGAACAGCTGCTGGCGCACCGGTCCGGGATCGGCGACTACTTCGGCGAGGACGCGCAACCGCCGCCTCGGCCGCGGGAATTCACGTCCGCGGCGGCGTACCTGCCGGCGCTGGACGGGCAGCCGCAACGATTCCGGCCCGGCACGCGGTTCGAATACAACAATGGCGGCTACGCGGTGCTGGCGATCCTCGCCGAGCGGGCGGCCGGGCTGCCGTTCGCGGAACTCGTGCGGACGCGGGTCACCGAGCCCGCCGGCATGCCGGACACCGCGTTCCTCCGTTCGGACGAGCTGCCCGCGCGCACCGCCACCGGGTACCTGGAAGACGGGCGTACCAACGTGTTCAGCCTGCCGGTGGTGGGCAGCGGGGATGGCGGCTGCTACTCGACGGCGCCGGATTTCGCGGCGTTCTGGCCCGCGTTGCAGGCCGGCCGGATCGTGCCACGCCAGTGGGTGGCACGGATGACCGCGGCGCACAGCCCGGAAACCGGCACCCGGGAGAAGTTGCGGTACGGCCTCGGTTTCTGGCTGCCCGCGCGCGGGGACACGGTCCTGCTGGAGGGATACGACTACGGCGTCTCGTTTCGCAGTGTGTGGCAACCGGGGCGAAAGCTGAGCATGACGGTGCTGGCGAATACCGCGGAAGGGGCTTGGCCGGTCGTCCGCCATCTGGCGGAGGAGGTGCTGCCCGGATCTTGACACCTGTGAACGGGGCGGGCTAGCTTCGGCGATTCAAAGGTCTGTCCGCATACCTTTCAGGTGGGTACCCGATGGATGTCCCCGACTCGCAGACCACCTCCGAACCCGGCCATCCCGACGAGGACAGCGCCCGCCTGCACGCGCTCGGCTATGCGCAGGAACTCAAGCGCACCATGTCGGCGTTCTCGAACTTCGCCGTCTCCTTCACCATCATCTCGATCCTGTCCGGCTGCCTGACCCTCTACGGCTTCGGCATGAAGACCGGCGGGCCCGCGGTGATGATCTGGGGCTGGCCGCTGGTCGGGTTGTTCGTGGTGCTCGTCGGGCTCGGGATGGCGGAGGTCTGTTCGAGCTACCCGACCGCGGGCGGGCTCTACTACTGGGCGGCGAAGCTGGCCACCCGCAACGGACCGGCGTGGTCGTGGTTCACCGGCTGGTTCAACCTGATCGGGCAGATCGCGGTCACCGCGGGCATCGACTTCGGCGCGGCGTTGTTCCTGAACGCGTTCCTCGATCTGCAGTGGGGATTCAGTGCCACGCCGGGGCATACGATTCTGCTGCTGGCGATCATCCTGGTCGTGCACGGCGTGCTGAACACCTTCGGTGTCCGGGTGGTCGCGGTGCTCAACAGCGTCAGCGTGTGGTGGCACCTGCTCGGCGTGCTCGTGATCGTGGGCGTGCTGGTGATCGTGCCGGCGCACCACCAGGACGCGTCGTTCGTGTTCGGCAGCTTCGTGAACCAGACCGGCTGGGGCTCGATGGCGTACGTGTTCGCGCTCGGGCTGCTGCTGGCGCAATACACACTCACCGGGTACGACGCGTCGGCGCACATGACCGAGGAGACGAAGAACGCGTCGAAGGCCGGGCCACGCGGGATCATCACGTCGATCCTGGTCTCCCTGGTCGCCGGATGGGTGCTGCTGATCGGCCTGACCTTCGCCATCCAGGACTACGACGGCGCGGTCAACTCGGCCACCGGGGTGCCGCCGGCGCAGATCTTCATCGACGCGACCGGCGCGGTGACCGGCAAGTTCCTGCTGCTGATCTGCATCGGCGCGCAGTTGTTCTGCGGGATGGCTTCGGTGACCGCCAACTCGCGGATGATCTACGCCTTCGCCCGCGACGGCGCGATCCCCGGCTCGTCGTTCTGGCACCGCATCAACAAACGCACCCAAACCCCGACCAACGCCGTATGGCTGGCCGCCGGCGGCGCGCTGATTCTGGCGCTGCCCTATCTCTGGAGCCAGACGGCGTACGCCGCGGTCACTTCCATCGCGACCGTCGGCCTGTACGTGGCGTACGTGATCCCCGTGTTCCTTCGTGTTCGTCGCGGTGACAGCTTCGAGAAGGGGCCGTGGAACCTGGGCCGTTGGGGCAAGCCGATCGGCGTCGTCGCCACCGCATGGGTCGTGGTGATCTTCGTGCTCTTCATGCTGCCGCAGTCCTCGCCAATCACCGTCGACACGTTCAACTACACGCCCATCGCGTTCTTGATCGTGCTCGGCGGCGCGGCGCTGTGGTGGGTACTGTCCGCGCGAAAGTGGTTCACCGGCCCGAAGGTGCAAGGCTCCGCGGCCGAGCTGGCCGCCGTGGAACAGGAGCTGAAAGACCTCGGCTGACGCGCTCGGCGGCGCACCCCGTCCAGACCAAAGCTGTGAAGGGACCCTTCACGGACGCAGAGTCCGTGAAGGGTCCCTTGACAGCGTCAGAAGCGGAAGCTAGGCGAACTCGTGCCGCACGATCGTCTGCTCGCGACCGGGGCCCACGCCGATCGCCGAGACCCGGGCGCCGGAGAGTTCCTCCAGGCGCTCGACGTACGCGCGGGCGTTCGCGGGCAGCTCGGCGAAGGTGCGGCACGAGGAGATGTCCTCGAACCAGCCGGGCAGCTCCTCGTAGATCGGCACAGCGTGGTGCACGTCGGTCTGGGTCATCGGCATGTCCGAGGTACGGAAGCCGTCCACCTCGTAGCCGACGCACACCGGGACCCGCTCCAGACCGGACAGGACGTCCAGCTTGGTGAGGAAGTAGTCCGTGATGCCGTTGACCCGGACCGCGTAACGGGCGATCACCGCGTCGAACCAGCCGGTGCGCCGCGCGCGGCCGGTGGTCACGCCGACCTCGCCGCCCTGCTTGCGCAGGTACTCGCCGGACTCGTCGAGCAACTCGGTCGGGAACGGGCCGGAGCCGACCCGCGTCGTGTACGCCTTGAGGATGCCCAGCACGGTGGTGATCCGGCCGGGACCGATGCCCGAGCCGGCGCTGGCGCCGCCGGAGGTCGGGTTGGACGAGGTCACGAACGGATAGGTGCCGTGGTCCACGTCGAGCAGGGTGCCCTGCGAGCCCTCCAGCAGCACCGTCTCGCCGCGCTCCAGCGCCTGGTTGAGCTGCAGCCGGGTGTCCGCGATGCGGTGCGCGAACCGCTCACCCGCGGTGAGCACCTCGTCGGCCACCTGATCGGCGTCGAGCGCCTTGCGGTTGTAGACCTTGACCAGCACCTGGTTCTTGAACTCCAGCGCCGCTTCCACCTTCTGCCGGAAGATCTTCTCGTCCAGCAGATCCTGCACGCGCACGCCGACCCGGGCGATCTTGTCCTGGTAGCACGGCCCGATCCCGCGGCCGGTGGTGCCGATCTTGCGGCTGCCGAGGTAGCGCTCGGTGACTTTGTCGATCTCCACGTGGTACGGCATGATCAAATGCGCGTCCGCGGAGATCAGCAGGCCGCTGGTGTCGACGCCTCGGGCCTCCAAGCCGGCCAGCTCGTCGAGCAGCACCCCGGGGTCGACCACCACGCCGTTGCCGATCACGTTGCTCACGCCCGGCGTCAGGATCCCGGACGGGATGAGGTGCAGCGCGAAGTTCTCGCCGTTCGGCAGCACCACGGTGTGACCCGCGTTGTTCCCGCCCTGATAGCGGACGACCCACTGGACGCGGTCGCCGAGCAGGTCGGTCGCCTTGCCCTTGCCCTCGTCTCCCCACTGGGCCCCGATCAGCACGATCGCCGGCATGTGACACTCCAGATGTTCGGCAAACAGGAAAACGCGTCCCCGGCAGGGGACACGGGTGGCGCTGGTAAATGCCGGTGCATGACTGTAACGGAGGACCCGGCGGTGCGCGGAACGGTGGTGGCCTGCGGCGCGGCCGGACAGCGGGCGGCGGCGGGTGCCGAACTCCCGGTGACCGCGGCCGGTACCCGCCCCGGCAAGCCGGAAATCGATTCCTTGCTGGGGGAATACGACCGGCTGGTGGTCGCGGGCACGGATGGCGACCTCGCCGCCGTGGTGGTGCGGATCATGCGCCGGGAACGCCTCGCCGACGTGTCACTCGGCTACCTGCCGGTCGCGCCGTCCCCCGCGGCCGCACGCTGGCAGCTGCCCGCCGACCCGTCCGCCGCGCTCGCGCTCGCGGCCGGCGGAGCCGACACGGCGGTCCCGCTGGTGCGGGACGACACCGGCGGCGTGCTGCTCGGAGCAGCCCGTCTGGAGGCTGTCAAGGGCCAGGCGTATTGCGACGAACAGGTGGCATTCGACGGAGAGGCCGCCGCGGTGGAGATCGCCCCGGATGACGCCGGAGTGCTCGCCCGGGTGACCCGTGGACGGTTCCTGAAACGCACCGCGACCTTCCACGGCCGGGCCTTCCAGATCGGCTGCCTGCCGACGTCTTCGCTGGTCATCGACGGCATCCCGGCCGGGCGGGAGATCACCCGGCGGACTTGGTACCGGCATACCGCCGACCTTCGGCTCGTCCGTGGGTGAACGCGAAGTTCCGGTATCGGCGACGCGCTGGTGACGTTCTGTTCACTGAAGGTCTGTTACATGTCACCCCGAGGTGTTGCGGCGGTCACTTCCGTGATTGAGGGTAAATAAGTCCCTGCATCTGACTGGGAGGCAGCAAAATGCTGACCGTGCGTGCTGTTCGAAATTCGTTGACCGTCGTAGCGGGTGTCGTCCTGCTCGGCGCCACCACGATCGGGGTCGCCGAAGCCACCCCGCCGGGCATCCCGTCCGCCGCCACCGCGAAGAGCGACCTCGCCGCGCTCAAGGTGCAGGCGGACGGTTCGCTCACCGGCTACAGCCGGGACAAGTTCCCGCACTGGATCGACCAGGGCAACAACTGCAACACCCGCGAGGTCGTGCTCAAGCGCGACGGCACCGGCGTCCAGGTCGGTGCGAACTGCTACCCGACCTCGGGTTCCTGGCAGTCGCCCTACGACGATGCCACCTGGACCTCACCGTCCGATGTGGACATCGACCACGTGGTTCCGCTCGCCGACGCCTGGCGCACCGGCGCCTCGTCCTGGACGCAAGCCCAGCGCCAGGCCTACGCCAACGACCTGGCCGACCCGCAGCTGATCGCGGTGACCGACAACGTCAACCAGGCCAAGGGCGACAAGTCGCCGGACCAGTGGAAGCCGCCGTCCACCGGTTACTGGTGCACCTACGCCAAGATGTGGGTGGCCGTGAAGTACAAGTTCAAGCTCACCGTCAACACCGCGGAGAAGTCGGCGCTGACCGACATGCTCGGCCGCTGCTGAATCGGGGGGTTGCCCTCCGGAAGCCCGGAGGGCAACCGCTCGCGGCCGTCAGTGACCTGCTCGCACCATCCGCAGGATTTCCCTTGCCAGCGCGTCGTTCTGCCGAAACGGGAGCGCGTTCGTCCGTGGCCGGGTGAACGCGCCCGCGGACCGCGCGCTGGTGTGCGGCCCGACCGCGAACCGGCGGGGATGCGCCGCGCCGTCCGCGGTGTGCACGCGGAAGTCGTCCAGCGTGGTGGCGATGCGGCCGGAGGGCAACGACTCCCCGGCCGAGTCCGGCACCTGTTCTTCCACCAGCTCTCCGGCATCCCGCAGATTCCGCAGCAGTGGATCGGAAACCCGCGGCACGCCGGCCTCCGGCAGCCGTGCTTCGATCAGCGTGCGCGCACTGACCGCGTCCGGATGACTGCCGCTGGTCGCGACGAACACCGCGGCCTCCTCGTCGGCCCTCAGCCGCACATCGGCGCCGAGGAACGAAACGATCCCGGCGTCCGCGAGCGCGAGCAGCTCCTCCAGCCGGCGCGGTGGCGGACCGCTGGCATAGAAGGAAAAGAACCCGTGGAACCAGCCGTCCAGCCCGCTGACCTGCGAGGCGGCCGCGAGCCGTCCGGTCGCCAACAGCGCGGGCAGCTGGCCGATCACGGACAACAACGCCATGAACGCACCCAGGTCGGCGCTGTAGTACCCGTCGCCACGGCGGACGAGATCGTCTTCCACGTACTTTCGCAGCGCCTTCCCGAACTCCTCCACGCAGGCATACCGCTGCCCGGCGAACGGGCGGTCCAGCTTCGCCAGGTCGAGCCGATCCGCTTCGGCAGGTACCGCACCCGCGATCAGACTGTCCATTTCGGACGTTCCCCAGCGCAGGCCGGCGAACGCGTCGGCGAACACCGCGAAATCGGTTCGCACGCGATCAGGGTGGCCGGTGAACAGCTCGGTGTAGTACGCCCAGGCGAGTTCCTTGGCGATCAGCGGCCACACGTCCGCGCGGAAGTCGAGCGGACCGGGGCGTGCGGTCAGCTCGGTGATCGCGTACTGATCGAAGAATCTGGGCAGCTGCAAAGGTTTCCCGCGCAGCCGATACCCGGTCTTCGCGTGATAGGGCACCCCGCGGCGAGAACCGACGTGCAGGATCGGTTCCGCGCCGCTCGGGTGATACTGCAGCCCGCCGCCCGGACGGCGGGAGAAGCGGCCGCCGCGACCTTCGGTCAGCAGAAGCATGAGATCCACAAAGGCCAGACCGAAACCGCGCACCAGCACCGATTCTCCAGCCGGTACGCCCGAGTAGTCGACATCGGCGGTGTAGCCCGCCGGGTAGTAGGCCAGCCCGTGCCGTCCGGCGAACTCGGACAGCGCGCGCTCGGCGCGGTCCGGCAGCGCGTCCAGGTGCCCAACGGTCAGCACCACGGCGTCGGCGGCGACCACCGTGCCGTCGGAAAGCCGGACGGACTCGCGCTCACCGCCGTCCAGCCCGATCGCCGTCGCCCGGTGCTCGACCACCTCGATCCCGGGCGGCAAACCGTCGAGCACCTCGCGGTAGAACCACTCCAGGTACCGGCTCTGCAGCCGGCGAGTGGGGAAGTCCGTGCTGGTCAACGTTTCCAGTTCGGTACGCAGGTCCGCGGGCACCGAATGCGCCGATTCGCCGGAACGCACCCGCCGGACCCATTCGATCAGCGAGGGACCGGTCCGCACCGGACCGGCCATCCGGACCGTGTCGTCGGTGAACACGGTGACGTCTTCGGGCATCGAATTCATCCGCAGCAGCGGTGACTGCGAGTACCGCCACACCCGGCCGGGACCCGCCGGAAACGGATCGATCAGGTGCACCACCAGCCGCCCGCCGCCGAGCAGTTCGGCGGCGTTGGCGGACAGCCGTTCCAGGACGCCGACCCCACGAGGCCCGGCGCCCACGATGGCGAGTGTGAACGTCACAGGGTCGGTCACGCGGCTGAAGCTACGCGCACGAACGGCCTGCGCGGGCGGCGTTTCACTCTGCGGACGGCGGCCATCCGGATGTGGCATGGGACACAGTGGCGCGGACGCGAGATTCTTTCGAGTGCGGAGCGCTATCGTCTGGACACCCGGAGAACCTGCGGTGACCTGATGGAGACCGGCGAACCACCCTGGAGAATCACCAACCGTCACGAACCATCGCGGCGGACGGCTCACCACGTGTGATCACGCTGTAACCAGGGGGAACTATCGTCGCCCCTGGCACGGCACGGTCCGCACCCGGAGCGGGGAGTACAGGTATGACGGCAGGACCGGAACGTGTCACGTTCCGCGAGGTATTCGGGGTCGCCGAGTTCCGTGCCATGTGGTTCGGCGAACTGCTGTCCATCGCCGGGGACCAGCTGGCCAGGGTCGCGCTGTCCGTGCTGGTCTACGCGAACACCGGATCGGCCACGCTGACCGGGCTCACCTACGCGCTCACCTTCTTCCCGTCGCTGTTCGGCGGCATCTTCCTCACCGGGCTCGCCGACCGGTTCCCGCGGCGCACCGTGATGGTCACCGTCGATCTGGCCCGCGCGGTGCTGATCGCACTGGTCGCCATCCCCGGGCTGCCGTTGTGGACGCTGTGCGTCCTGGTCGGCTGCGTCTCCCTGCTGAATCCGCCGTTCAAGGCCTCCCAGCTGGCGCTGCTGCCCCAGGTGCTGGCGGGCGACCGGTTCGTGGTCGGCATGGGCATCCGCAGCATGACCGTGCAGTCGGCGCAGCTGCTCGGGTTCGCCGGCGGCGGCGCGCTGCTGATGGCGCTGGACCCGCGGCTGGCGCTGGTGCTCGACGCCGGGACGTTCGTCCTTTCCGCACTGTTCCTGAGGTTCGGCCTGAAGGACCGCCCGGCCGCGGCGAGCGGGAACCAGCGCAAGCCGTTCCTCTCCTCGCTCAGCTCCGGCGGACGGATCGCGTTCTCGACCGCGGCGCTGCGGCCGCTGATGCTGTTCACCTGGCTGGCCGGACTTCTCCCGGTGTACGAGGGAATCGCCGCGCCGTACGTCTCCTCCGCCGGGGGCGGCTCCACCATGATCGGCCTGCTGCTCGCCGCCGATCCGGTGGGCAGCGTCCTGTTCACCTTCGCCTACACCCGCTGGGTGCCCGCCGAACTGCGGCCGCGGCTGATCGGCCCGATGACCGCGCTCGCCGCGATTCCGCTGCTGATCTGCTTCCTCCAGCCCGGCCCGGTCGTCTCGCTGGTGCTGTTCGTGATCTCCGGCGGGTTCGGCACGATCGCCCTGCTGCAGGCGACCGCCTCGCTGACCGTCGCGGTGCCGGACGAGACGCGGGCGCAGACGATGGGGCTGTCGAACACCGGATTGACCACCACCATGGGCGTGGTTCCCCTGATCGGCGGAGTACTGGCCGATCAGTTCACCGCACAGACCACTGTGGGTATTTTCGGACTGGCCGGGCTCTTGATTACGATTCCGCTGTCGATCATGTGGCGGCGGGCGGGCCGGGAACCGGCCGCGGACGAGCGGGAGCAGGAAGCCGCACGCGCCGAACCTGCATGACAAGTTCCGCGCGTGGGCTCTGACCTGCGCGACCTTGCGGTGCTGCTACGCGGTCACTGTTCCTTGCTGCGCATCGCTGGTCACCCTTCATCCGGCGTGTTCGGGAAAAATGTACACACCAAAGCCCCTTGTGGACAGGCTGCAAATGGGCTGAAACTGTGTGTGAGGAGCTTGTCACCGGACAAGTAAGCAAGGACCTGGGGGAAAAATGCTCACATCGGGGGAACGATCTCGCTGTAATCCGAATGAAACGATCCGCAGCTGGACACTGTGGACCCGGCCCCGCCCGTGGATCGCGGTCACACTGACCAGCCTGACCGCCGCGGTCGCGTTGACCGTCCTGAGTACCGTGCTGGTGCCGGTCACGCTGACCGAGCTGGGCATCTTCGGGCTGCTCGCCGGGCTGGCCGTGGCACAGACCGAGGTGACCCGGCAAATCGAGCGGCAGCGCCGGATGCTCAGCCACGGCCCGCACATCACCGTGACGTCGGTGTGGCTGCTGCCCGCGGCCCTGCTCACGCCGCCACAGCTGGTCGCCGCGCTGGGCGTGGTGATCTACCTGTACCTCGCGTTCCGCAGCTGGAACGGGACCCGGCCCGGGGAGGGGCATCGGGTCGCCGCGAACGCGACGACGATGATCCTGTCCGGTTTCGGCGCCACGCTGGCCGCCGAACTCGCCGGTGGACAGGACGTGTCGACGATTGTTGCCGCTGCATTCGGCTACTTCGTGGTGAACACCGCGCTCACCGGCCTCGGCCTCTACCTGGCAGCGCCGAAGACGGCCACGCCCGCGCACTGCCTCGGCGGCATCGACGACAACGTCCTGGAGGCCGCGATCCTGTGCGTCGGCGGCCTGCTGGCCATGGTGATCACCCAGCAGCCTTTGCTGTCAGGGCTGGTCATCCTGCCGCTGTACGTGCTGCAGCGATCGGTGCTGATCAAGCGGCTCGAGGAACTGGCGACCACGGACCAGAAGACACAGCTGCTCAACGCCACCACCTGGCAGGACGGCGCGCAGCGGGAGATCTCGCGCGCGGAGCGCGAGCAGGGCAGCTTCGGCGCGCTGATGATCGATCTCGACCACTTCAAGCACATCAACGACACCTACGGCCACCTCGCCGGGGACGACGTGCTGAAGGCGGTCGCCGCGGTGGTGAAGCGGGAAACCCGGGCACATGATCTGGTCGGCCGGTTCGGCGGCGAGGAATTCGTCGCCCTGCTGCCCGCAACGTCCAAAGAGGACGCGATCGTGACCGCGGAACGGATCCGTCAGCGGATCAGCGAGCTGGTGATCCCGACCCGTACCAACGAGGGCGAGGCGGTGGCCATCGAACGGCGCACCGCGTCGATCGGCGTCGCCGCTTTCCCGCTCGACGGCGGGGACATCGAAGAAGTGATGGCAGCCGCGGATGCCGCGGTGTACGTGGCGAAGAGCAAGGGGCGTAACCGCGTGGTCGGCTCGCCCGCGAAGGCGACGGGCGGGGTGCCCGCCGCATCTCGCCCGGCCGGGATCGGCGCGGCGCCGACCCGGCCGGAACTCGTCGGCGTCTGAGGCGCCCGACTGGCTCGGCCCGGCCGGCTCCCTCCCCCGGCCGGCCGGGCCTTCTCCCCACCACCACGGCCCTTCAACACGCGCCAGGGGGAGCGATCCGGAAGGCTGTGAAGGGTCCCTTCACGGACCCAGAGTCCGTGAAGGGACCCTTCACAGCCCTGAGGGAGGAGGTCCGGACTCGGGGGGTGGGCGGGAGGCGGTCCGGAATTCCGCGGCCAGCTGTTCGATGAACGTCACCGAATCGGCCGGGCTCAACGCGCTTTCCCGGATCTGGCCGATCACGTCGCGGTAGGTGCCCACGTCGCCGGCGTCCAGGACGAACGCGCCCGAACTGTAGTGCTCGAAGTAGACGATCGGGTCCGCCGAGCGCATGCCGTAGAGGCTGAACTGCCCGCCGAGTCCCGGATGCGCACCGGAGCTGATCCGGACCACGCGAACGCGCAGTTTCGCCGACGTGGCCGCGAGATCGGCGATGAACCGCAGCTGCCGGGCCATCGTCTCGGTGCCGCCGACCGGATTGCCCAGCGCCGCCTCGCCGAGCAGCACCTCGAACGGAATGGCCAGCGGACCGACCACCAGCGGGCGGCGGGCGATCCGCGCGTCCGCCTGCCGTTCGGCGACCTCGCGCGAGAGCCCCTCGGCGAGGAACAGCGCGCGGGCGTAGTCCGGGATCTGCAGCAGTCCCGGCACCAGCAGTGGCTGCCACTCCACGAGCGAAGTGGCCGCCCGCTCACAGGCGAGCAGGCCCGCCATGTGGTCCGGTGCGGCCTGCCTGCCGAGCGTGATCCAGCCGGGATCGGCAGTGCCGCGGGCCAAGTACAGGATTCGTTGTTTGTGCTCACCGACAACCCCGAGCGCGCCGAGAATCCCGGCGACGTCCTCGATCCCGGGGACCCGCTGGCCGAGTTCCCAGTTGGACAGCAGTGCCGGGTTCGCACCGACCCGCCGGGCCAGTTCGCGGACGCCGAAATGGGCTTCGACCCGAGCGTTCCGCAGGGCGGCGCCCAGCGTGCGGATCCGGGGGGTGAGCATGGCCGTGCCTCGCATGCGGTGATCTATAGGTGTCTCCAGCCGCAAACACCTCGGTGATCACCCGATGGTGGAGCGCCGGGGCTCCGCAGAACCCCGGCGCCCACCTCACTTCAGGCCGGTCGCCTCCGCCGCCGCCGGATCGGATTCGGCGAGGAAGGTCTTGCAGCGCTCGTGTTCCTCGGTCTCGCCGATCCGCCCGGCCGCGGTGCCGAGCACGGCGAGCGCGCGCAGGAAACCCTGGTTCGGGCGATGCGCCCAGGGCACCGGGCCGAAACCCTTCCAGCCCGCGCGACGCAACTGGTCGAGCCCGCGGTGATAACCGGTACGGGCGTAGGCGTACGCGGCGACGGTCTCGCCGTCGGCCAGCGCGCGCTCGGCGAGGACCGCCCAGGCCTCGCTGTAGTCGGGATGTTCGGCCGCGACGGCCGACGGGTCCGTGCCCGCGTCGAGAGCCGCCTGCGCGGCGGTGTGCTCGGGCAGCAGCGTCGGTTCGGGGCCAAGCAGATTGTGCGTCATACCGCCATTCTGCCCACGAACCGCGGGGTCAGAGGAACAGGCTGCTGAGCAGGCCCCCACCGGCGAGCACAAGGGCGGCGATGAGCACGGCGGCGACGACCCGTTTCGGCATCATGGGCCGACACCTTACCGAAGCCAACTCCGCCACCCGGAGGGATGAACCGGGTACGGCAGGATGACCGGTATGGCAGTTGAGGACACGGCCGAAGCGATCCCGCGTGGACCGGTGGGCAAGACCCGGCTCTTCTTCGCCCGGCACTGGCACCGCGGCGCGCCCGGTCAGCCGGCCCCCGCGTGGGCGCTGCGGTTCTGCTACGGAATGTGGCTGACCGCGTTCGTGTTCAAGCTGCTCGGTTCGTCGTGGGACATGTCCTGGCATTTCCGCTGGCTGCGTGACGATCTGGCGCCACCGCACCTGATCAACACCGTCGGCACGGTGATCATCGTGGTGCTGGTGGCCATCCACAGCTACACCGGCCTCGGCTGCGACCGCGGCTCCCTGCGGCTGATGCAGGCCGGGCTTGCGGTATTCCTGATCGCCGCGCCGCTGGACGTGATCAACCACCGGGTCAACGGCCTCGACCTGACCGCGTGGAGCCCGTCGCACATGATGCTGTACCTGGGCACCGGCATCATGCAGGCCGGGGTGCTGCTGGGCTGGCTGCGGCTGTCCCCGCCGGGTCGCTTCCGCACCGGTGTACTGCTCGCGCTGTGGGCGTTCTTCCTGGAGAACACCTTCTTCCCGAATGGCCAGCAGGAGTACGGCATCCTCGGCCTGCGCTCCTGGGAACGCGGCACCCCGGAGGCCGAACCGACCCTTCTTTCCTTTGCCGCCCAGCAGATCGGCCACCCGGTGGACCGCGCCGCGGTCATGCACTTCACCATGCCGATCCCGGACTGGGTCTATCTCTTGTGGGGCATCGGGGTGTCTGCGTTGGTCCTCGCACTGGCCCGCCGCACCGTCGGTCTACGTTGGACCGCCCTCACCGTGACCGCGGCGTACGTCGCCTACCGGTGCGTGATGTGGCCGCTGCTGCTCGGGCTGAACTTCCCGGTGTCCACTGTGCCGTTCTATCTGCTGGCCGTCGGATTGGCCGTGGACCTGGCGTACCGAACCCCGCGTCCGGCGCTGTCCGGCGCGATTTTGGTGACTGCCTTGGGATACGGCGCGTTCTGGTTACAGTCCCAGCTGCGCCCGTTACTTCTTGGCGACAGCCAGACGGAATCGGCGCCCCCGGCGGCGTACTGGACGGCCGCGGTGACGGCAGCGGGGCTGCTCGCGCTGTGGGGGCTGGCGCGACGGCGCGTGCCGGCCTGAACACAAGCGCTGTGAAGGGTCCCTTCACGGACTCTGCGTCCGTGAAGGGACCCTTCACAGCCTCCGGGTCCGCGATCAGCGGAGCTTGTTGCCCGCCGAGCCCAGCGCCTGGGTCGCTTCGACGACGCGCGCGGCCATGCCGGCCTCGGCGGCCTTGAGGTACGAACGCGGGTCGTAGACCTTCTTGTTGCCGACCTCGCCGTCGACCTTCAGGACGCCGTCGTAGTTCTTGAAGAAGTGGTCGGCGATCGGGCGCGTGAAGGCGTACTGGGTGTCGGTGTCGACGTTCATCTTCACCACGCCGTAGGTGACGGCTTCGCGGATTTCCTCCGGCAGGGAGCCGGAACCGCCGTGGAAGACCAATTCGAACGGCTTGGCACCGGCCTCGAGGCCAAGCTTCTTCGCCGCGGCTTCCTGGCCGCCCTTGAGCACGTCCGGGCGCAGCTTCACGTTGCCCGGCTTGTACACGCCGTGCACGTTGCCGAAGGTCGCCGCCAGCAGGTAGCGGCCCTTCTCGCCGGCACCGAGCGCGTCGATGGTCTTGAGGAAGTCGCCTTCGGCGGTGTAGAGCTTCTCGTTGATCTCCGCCTCGACGCCGTCCTCCTCGCCGCCGACCACGCCGATCTCGACCTCGAGGATGATGTTCGCCGCCGCGGTCTTGGCCAGCAGCTCCTGCGCGATCTGCAGGTTCTCGTCCAGGTCGATCGCCGAGCCGTCCCACATGTGCGACTGGAACAGCGGCAGGCCGCCACCCCGCACGCGCTCGGCGGAGATCTCGATCAGGGGGCGGACGAAGCCGTCCAGCTTGTCCTTCGGGCAGTGGTCGGTGTGCAAGGCGACGTTGACGTCGTACTTCGCCGCCACGACCTGGGCGAACTCGGCCAGCGCGGTCGCGCCGGTGACCATGTCCTTCACCTTCTGCCCGGACGCGAACTCCGCGCCGCCGGTGGAGAACTGGATGATCCCGTCGCTTTCCGCCTCGGCGAACCCGCGGATCGCGGCGTTCACGGTTTCCGACGAGGTCACGTTGATGGCCGGGTAGGCGAATTCGTTCGCCTTCGCCCGGTCGAGCATCTCCGCGTAGACCTCGGGGGTGGCGATGGGCATCGGTTCCTCCTCGGGACGACTGCTGCTATAGCCGCATCGTACGAGGTGGACACGATCGGCCGCGGTAGTCCTCCCGCACACCCTGGCCGGACCAGGTGGAACGATTCAGCGCCGCGGCGGATCAGCCGCGCATCCCCGATACCTACTTTCAAGTAGCTTACTCGGGGTAGGTTGAGGTACCGTCCCGGCCACAAGGCAAAGGCTGCCGAGGAGGGCACCATGGCTCCGCTTCAGAACACTTCGGTCGACGGCAAGGTCGTGCTGATCACCGGCGCCGCCCGCGGCCTCGGCGCCGGACTCGCCGAACGTCTGGTGGCCCGCGGCGCCAAGGTCGCACTGGTCGGCCTCGAAGCCGCGGAGCAGGAGAAGGTGGCGAAGGGACTCGGCCCGGCCGCCCACTCCTGGGAAGCCGACGTGACCAGCTGGGACGCCCTCGAAGCGGCCACCGCCGGCGTCGTCGGGCACTTCGGCGGCATCGACATCGTCATCGCGAACGCAGGCATCGCCACGGTGGGTTTCGTGCGCTCGGTGGACCGGGCGGCCTTCGAGAAGGTGATCGAGGTCGACCTGCTCGGCGTATGGCGCACCTTCCGCGTCACCCTCCCGTACGTCATCGAACGCCGCGGCTACCTGCTCTGCTCGCGATCTCGTCGCTGGCCGCGATCGCGCACGCGCCCGGCATCGCGAACTACACCGCGGCCAAAGCGGGCGTCGAAGCATTCTCCGACAGTCTCCGCGCGGAGGTGGCCCATCTCGGGGTCCGGGTCGGCGTCGCGCACCCGACGTGGATCCGCACCGACCTGGTCGAAAGCGCCGACACGCACCCGGTCTTCGGCAAGCTTCGCGCGTCGATGCCGGGACTGATCGGCAAGACCTACCCGGCGACCGTGGCGCTCGACTGCCTCGAAGCCGGGATTCTCAAGCGTGCACGGACGATCCATGTACCTCGCTGGGTCGGCGGACTTAAGCTACTGCGCGCGTTCCTACCGCCGATCATCGAGTTCTCCTCACGGTCCCGGGTGCCCTCGGCGGATCGGGACGCGCTGAAGGACATCGAAGAACGCGGCGCGTTCGAGTCCGCGGTCAACGGCCACGGAGGGCGCGCTGCCACGAAGCAGCACTGAAGGAGCGCGCATGTCCCGTCGCGACCAGATCCGGATGACGCCGGACGAGGTACAGGCCTACTTCGCCGAACAGAAGGTCATCAACGTCGCGTCGATCGGCCCGAAGGGCAGGCCGCACCTGGCACCGCTCTGGTACTACCCGCACGAGGGCGGCGTCGCGACGTGGACGTACGGCAGCTCTCAGAAGGCGAAGAACCTGCGGCGGCTCGCTGAGGCGACAGTGCTGGTCGAAAGCGGCGAGTCGTACGAGCAGCTGTGCGGCGTCTCGTTCGAAGCAACCGTCGAGCTCATCGATGACACCCCGGTAGTCACCCAGATGGGCATCACGCTCATGCAGCGCTACTCCGGCGCCGAGCCGGGCGCGCGGCCCGCCCCGGAACTTGAGGCCTTCGTCGCAGGCCAGGCCCCGAAACGGGTCGGCCTGATCTTCCGTCCGACGAAGCTCACCAGCTGGGACCACCGCAAGCTGGCCGGAGTCTACTGATCAGTAGGTAGTACTTCCCGGTAACTGTTACCTGAGGTAACATCAACCGTCGCCAGACCACCACCGCAGCGGAGGCCGAGGAGATGACCGAGCAGTTCAAGGTCGTGATCGTTGGCACCGGGTTCTCCGGGCTGGGCCAGGCGATCCAGCTCGAGAAAGCGGGCATCCGGGACTACCTGATCCTGGAGAAGGCCGGCGAGGTGGGCGGCACCTGGCGGGACAACTCCTACCCCGGATGCGCCTGCGACGTGCAATCGCACATCTACTCGTTCTCCTTCGCGCAGAACCCGGATTGGAGCCGGTCGTTCTCCCCGCGGCAGGAGATCTTCGAATACCTCAAGCGCGTCGCGGACTCCCACCGGCTGCGCGAGCGGATCCGGTTCGGCGTGGAGATCACCGGCGCGCACTGGGACGCCGGCGCCCGCCGCTGGACCGTGGAGACCAAGGGTGGCCAGGAGTTCTCCGCACAGTTCGTGGTTTCCGGGGTCGGCGGACTGCACATCCCGCAGATCCCGCGGCTGCCGGGAATCGCGAGCTTCCAGGGCCAGGCCTGGCATTCCGCGCAGTGGAACCACGAGTTCGACCTGCCCGGCAAGAAGGTCGCGGTGGTCGGCACCGGGGCGAGCGCCGTGCAGTTCGTCCCACAGATCGCCCCCGAGGTCGCCGAGCTGAAGCTGTTCCAGCGCACCCCGCCGTGGCTGCTGCCCAAACCCGACCACCCGATGCCGGCCTGGACCAGACGGGTGTTCCGGCAGGTGCCGGGCGCCCAGCGGCTCTACCGCGGCGCGCTGTACTGGTCACGGGAGGCCCGCGCGCTCGGGTTCACCGGTCCTTCGTGGATCATGCAGGCTGGGCAAGTGCTTTCCCGGCGGCACATCGCCCGTGGCATCAAGGATCCCGAGCTGCGGCGCAAGGTCACCCCGGACTACACGATGGGCTGCAAGCGGGTGCTGCTGTCCAACGACTACTTCCCGGCACTGGACCGGCCGAACGTGGACGTGATCACCGACGGAGTCGCCGAGGTCCGCGCCCACAGCGTGGTCGACGGCGCCGGTGTGGAGCACGAGGTCGACGCGATCATCTACGGCACCGGATTCAAGGTGATCGACGCGCTGGACTACCTCGACATCACCGGGGTGGACGGGCGCGATCTGGCGAAGTCGTGGGCCACCGAGGGAGCGCGGACGCACAAGGGGATCACCGTCTCCGGGTTCCCGAACCTGTTCTTCCTGCTCGGCCCGAACACCGCGGTCGGGCACACCTCGGTGATCTTCATGATCGAAGCGCAGGCCCGGTACGTGGTGGACGCGATCCGGCTGGCCGATTCCCGCGGTGCCGAGGCGCTCGACGTGCGCGAATCGGTGCAGGAGCGGTTCCAGGAACACCTCCAGGGCAAGCTGGCCAAGAGCGTGTGGACGCAGGGTGGCTGCAAGAGCTGGTACCTCGACGCGAAGGGCATCAACCGCGCCACCTGGCCGGGGTTCACCTGGCGGTACTGGCTGCAGACCCGCCGCGTCGAGCCGAGCGACTACGAGCTGAGCGGCCGGTCGTGAACACCGAGCCCGAGCACTCCGTGGTCCTGCTGCCCGGCCCGCGGGCGCTGGCGATCCGGCCGTACTTCCGGAAGTCCTGTCACCCCACCGAAACCAGGAACACCGGCCAGGCCGTCGCCTACCTCGCGAGTTCACCGGCGGCCCGCGCCGCCGACCCCCGCCCATGACCGGTCCGCGCTTCCGGCGCGGCTCGAGCGGACGGACCTGCTGCTGTCCACTTTGGTCACTGTCGGCGCGGCGGATCGGCGAGTGGCCGGATTTTCCGGACGCCGGCGCCCCACCGGTACGCACAGTGGACCGTCGACTGCAGTTTGTCATCGACGCGGTGCGCGCGGAGGCCGATGACGTGGTAAGCCTCCGGACGGCAGTGCGCTGCCGCGCTGGCAATACTCACTGTGCGGCAACCAGAAAGATCATTCTTGCCGCCTGATCGCAGTGCGCCGCCTCGGTGCCGCGCGTCCGCGGAGGCACACGCGCTGACGGCGGGAACCCGCGTGACTGTGCGCGGGCCGCGCAACGCGTTCCCGTTCGTCGCCGCTGCGGCGTACCACTTCGTGGCAGGCGGGATCGGGATCACCCCGATCCCGCCGATGGTGCCCCAGGCGGCCGCTCACGGCGCCGACTGGCAGCTGGTTTACACCGGACGGGACCGGGCGTCGATGCCGTTCGCGCCGGACCTGCCCTACTCGTGCCGACAGGGCTTCTGCGGCACCTGCGCGGTGCCGACCGCGGACGGCGGGCAGACGCGGGTGCCCGCCGTCCTTGATCTCTAGTCCTGGCCGGGCAGCCAAGAGCCGAGTACCGGCCGGAACTCGCGGACCGAGCGTTCTGCCACGACGCCTTCCAGGTAGTACGGGTCGTTGTCGATCAGGGTCTGCAGTTCCGCCTCGTTCTCGGCCTGCCAGAGCCCGAGGCCGCCGGTGTCGTCGCCGAGCGGACCGGCGACCGCGACCCGGCCCTGCGCGGCGTGCTCGTTCAGGTACGCGCGGTGGCGGGGACGAACGTCCGCCAGTTTCTCCGGCACGTAGCGGATTTCGACGAGGTACCAGGCCATGCGGATCTCCCGGGTAGAGGTTGCGGTGACCGCAGGGACGCTACCTGTGCCCGGCGGAGTGATCCCAGCATCCGATCAGTGGCGGGGCCGGGGCGACCCGATACCCTAGGTGGGCGTCAGCACCTGTGTGCACGCTGTGCGAACCGGAGCCGCCACAGATCCGCTGACCCGATATGTCGAGGACAGGCGGGGAAACATGCTCGAGGGGAACGCGGAACGCAGTGTCGAGGCGACCCTCGGACACTTGCGGACCATGGACGGACCGGCACCGGTGCAGCCACCGGCCGCTCCGCTGACCCTGGAAGACCTGTACAAACAGCACCGGATGCGACTGGTCCGGCTGGCGATACTCCTGGTGGACGAGCCGGCCACGGCCGAGGACGTCGTGCAGGAGGCGTTCACCGGCCTGCACCGCAACTGGGGGCGGCTGCGTGACGCCGCGGCCGCTGTCGGTTACCTGCGCACCGCCGTGGTCAACGGATCGCGGAGCGTGTTGCGCCGGCGCAAGACCGCGCGCGAGTACGTGCCGCCGCACGCGGTCAACGCCCGGTCGGCGGAAAGCCTCGCGATGCTTTCGAGCGAGCATCAGGCCGTCGTGAGCGCGCTCTCGAAGCTGCCGCCGCGACAGCGCGAGGTGCTCGTGCTGCGGTACTACGGCGGGCTGAGCGAAGCGGAGATCTCCGAGGCCGCGGGTATCTCGAAGGGGACCGTGAAGTCAACCGCCAGCCGAGCGCTGGAGGCGCTGCAGAAGGCAATGCAGGCACCCCAACTGTGACCCGGTGGGATGACCCCAGATCTGGTCCAGACCAATATATGCTGGAGTGTGTGAAGCACGCCGGAGATTTCGTCATCACGGGTGGCCGCATCGCCACCCCGGACCACGTTCTCGAGGACGGCTGGCTGTCCGTGTCGGACGGGCGGATCAGCGCGCTCGGCACCGGAACGCCCCCGGGCGGCCCGGAAACCGAATTCGTCGACGTCGGCGGGAGCCTGGTCGTACCCGGGTTCATCGACACCCACTGCCACGGCGGTGGCGGCAGCTCGTTCTCCACACTGGACGCCGACGAGGTCCTCACCGCGGTGCGCGCGCACCGGCGGCACGGCACCACGACCACCCTGGCCAGCCTGGTCTCCGATCCGATCGACCTGCTCACCGGGCAGATCGCCGCGCTGCGCGAACTGGTGCAGGAAGGCGAGCTGGCCGGGATTCACCTGGAGGGCCCGTTCATCTCCCGGGCCCGCTGCGGGGCACACGATCCGGACACGTTGCGCGAACCGGATACCCGCACCGTGGAGAAGCTGCTCCGGGCCGGACACGGCGCGATCCGGATGGTCACCCTCGCCCCGGAGCTGCCCGGCGGTGTCAAGGCCGTCCGCCAACTGGCCGAAACCGGCGTGCTCGCCGCGATCGGGCACACCGACGGCGTCGCCGAACAGCTGGTCCCCGCGATCGACGCGGGCGCGACGGTGGCCACCCACCTGTTCAACGGCATGCGCCCGTTGCACCATCGCGAACCGGGCCCGGTGGGCGTACTGCTCGACGACGAACGGGTCACCGTCGAGCTGATCTGCGATCTCGTGCA
Source organism: Amycolatopsis panacis (assembly GCF_003600245.1). Taxonomy (NCBI): domain Bacteria; kingdom Bacillati; phylum Actinomycetota; class Actinomycetes; order Pseudonocardiales; family Pseudonocardiaceae; genus Amycolatopsis; species Amycolatopsis panacis. The sequence continues at coordinate 132,136 of NZ_QZFV01000087.1, read as the reverse complement.
CCTGCACCCGACCGTGGTCCGCCTGGCCGCGAACCACGCCGGCCAGGGCCGGACCGTGCTGATCACCGACGCGATGTCCGCCACCGACGCCGCCGACGGCCGCTACACCCTCGGCCGCCTGGAAGTCGACGTCCACGATGGGGTGGCGACCCTGCCCAACGGCTCGCTGGCCGGCAGCACGTTGACGATGGACGCCGCTTTCCGGAACCTGGTGAAGGGGGCGAAACTCGGGATCCTGGAAGCCGTCCGGGCCACCGCCGGACGCCCCGCGGAACTGCTGGGCATCGCGGACCGCACGGGTTCCCTGCGCCCCGGTCTGGCCGCCGACGCGGTAGTACTGGACGACGACCTGCACCCGACCCGCGTCCTGCGCCAGGGCGAGTGGGTGGCCGAGGTCGGCAGGGCTACCTTGAGCACATAAACCCGAGACCCCGGAGGAAGACGGAGCGGATGAGCGAGCCGAAGGACCCGGAGCGCCTGCTGGCCGAGGCGCTGCGCGCACAGGCGGCATTCGCACCCCATCTGGCTCCAGGCTCGGGCCGTCGGGCCGAACCCGCTCCGGGTGCGGCGGATGATCCGGCGGCGGGTGCGGCGGCTCCGGGCGCTTTGGCTCCGGGCGAGTCGGATGGTCCGGTGGCGGCAAGTGCTCATGGTGCCTCGGATGCTCCAGCCGAGTCAGGTACTGCAAGTGCGTCAGGCACTCCGGCCGAGTCAGGCACCCCCGCTGCGCCAGGCACTCCCGGCGCGTCGAGCACTCCCGGTGCCTCGGGTGCTCCGACGGTGTCCGATCCGGGCACATCGGGCATTCCGGCCACCCCGGATGCGTCGACCGCCGCAGGTACAGGCAACCCGAGCCCCTCGGATCAGAACGGCCCAGCCCCGAGCGCTGCGACCGAAGTCAATCCCACGCTCCAGGGCGACGGCGATCCGGGCCGGAACGCTCTGGATCAGGAAACTCCGAGCACACCGGATCAGAGCGGTTCAGGCACTTCGGATGACAGCGAGGCCGGTCCGATCCTGCCCCGCGGCGCCGCTTCGCCCTCGCTGAACCCGGCAGGTCCCGGCAGGACAGGCACGGTCCCAGAAAACCCCGACCGCACCAGGGTTGGCGCCACAGGATCCAACCCGCCCGGTCCTGCTCCGGTTGATTCCACTTCGGCTGACGCCGGCACCGCCCAGCCCACCCCCGATCCCGGCACCGACCCCGGCGTCACCGTCACCGGCACCGGCCCAGCCGCCGGCATGCCCAGCCCCAGCGCCTCAGGTCCCACCGGCACCAGCACCACCAAGTCCGTCACCGGCGACTCCGCCACCAGTCAGCCCAGCTCAACTCCCGCAGGTACTAACACCACCGGCGAGCCCCGCTCTGTTCTGACCGGTACCGGCGCCGTCAGCACACCCAGCTCTACGCCCGGCGGTACCGGGGCCGGAAAGCCCAGCTCTGCCTCCGCCGATGGCCGCACCACGGCCACCGGTACCAGCCCCGCCAGCGACTTGGAGGCCACCACCCCGGCAGGTGCCGATCTCACCGGCTCCGGCACGGCAAGCGGCGACCCTACCGGCTCTGGTTCCGCTGATGGCCGCGCCACGGGCACCGGTACCAGCCCCGCCAGCGGCTTGGGGGCCACCACCCCGGCAGGTGCCGATCTCACCGGTTCCGGCACGGCAAGCGGCGGCCCTGCCGGCTCTGGTCCGGCAAACACCGTCCCCACCGGTCCCGGCCCAGGCAACGCCGCCGCGAGCCCAACCGGCCCCGGCGCTCCAGCCGCAGGCCCGGCCGCAGCGGGCCAGGGCAACCACAGCACCGGTCACCTCGGCCAGGCAGCAAGCTCGACCGGCTCCGGCCCGGTCACGACTGGCCGGCCCCCGCACGCCTCCGGGTCTACGGGTTCGTTCCCCGCAGTCCCGAGCCCTGCTGCTCCGGGCCACACCGGTTCGCGCCCGGCCACCTCCAGTTCCGCCGTGACCGGCCCGATCCCCCCTGGCGCCTCCCCTGCGTACGCTCACGGCGCGACAAGCCGCCGAGCAAGGGCAACAGGCCCCACGACGGAATTGCCACCCCGTTACGGCCTCCTCTCCGGCGCCGGCGCCGACTCCCTGGAACGCGAACGCGCGGCACTCGAAGACGCCGAGCCGACCACCTCCGGCACCAGCGTCCAGCCGGCCCAACAGGCCGGTCCGCTGCCCGCGCACTGGATTCTGCTGCTCGCGGTCCTGCTCGGCCTCGCCGCCGGTTCGGTGATCGGCCTGCTGACTCTGATCTGACGACCGTGACATCTCGGCCCGACCACGGCCATTCGGCCCGGCCACGGCCACCGACACCGCCACGACCGCTGCCACCACACGGCCAATCGGTAGCCACGCCAACCAGTAGCCACACTGCCCGGGCCACGCTTCCCAGCCGAGTCCGCGCGGGATCACAGCGTCCGTCCGGCCATCCGGCTACCCATACCGCTCCGGCCGGTTCGTCACGTTTCCGCCGCGAGTCGGGACGCACCGGGCGGTCGCGTCCGATATGCCCGGTTGACGCTCGCTGACCTGCGATTCCTTGCCCGGTGAAAGCACACAGCGTCACCCTGTACCGTTTTCGGTGTGATTCTCGCGCAGAGCACAGTGACGACCATGTCCCTCCTGCCGTCGTGGCTGGATCCGCAGCACCTGCTGAGCGGGTTGACCGCTCCCGTCATCGCCGTGCTGTGCCTGATCATCTTTATCGAGAGCAGCATCTTCCCGGTTCTGCCAGGGGACTCCCTGCTGTTCACCGCAGGGTTGTTCATTGCGAACGACACGCTCAAAGCTCCGCTGTGGCTGGTGTGCGTGCTGGTCACGATCGCCGCGCTGGCAGGCAACGTCGGCGGCTACTACCTCGGCTACTTCGTCGGGCCGAAGCTGTTCAACCGGCCCGATTCGAAGATCTTCAAGCAGGAGTACGTGGACAAGACGCACGGATTCCTGGAGAAGCACGGCCCGAAGGCCGTGGTGCTGGCGCGCTTCGTGCCGTTCGTGCGGACCTTCATCACGTGGATCGCCGGGATCGGGCGGATGGACCCGAAGCGCTACTTCACCTACACGGTGCTGGGCGGCATCCTCTGGGCCGCGGGGATCACGGTGCTCGGTGCGGTCCTCGGCAACATCGAGTTCATCCGCAACAACGTCGACGCGATCTTCATCGTGATCGTGCTGGTGTCCGTGGTGCCGATCGCGATCGAGTACCTGCGTGGACGGCGCGGCAAGAACGCGCCGGCCGAGGACGCCGGCGAGGTCACCCAGCAGATCCCGCGGGTGCGCGACTGACCGTCCGCCGGCTCAGTCGGCCATCGAGAACATCGAACCCGGGTTGAACAGGTTCTCCGGGTCGAGAGCCTGCTTGATCCGCCGATGCACCCGGATGCCGACGGGGCCGATTTCCCGGGCGAGCCACTCACGTTTGATCTTGCCGACGCCGTGTTCACCGGTGACGGTGCCGCCGAGTGACAGGCCGACCTCAAGGATTTCGTCGAACGCCTGCTGCGCGCGGGCGAATTCCGCTTCGGAGTCGGGCGAGTAGACGATGGTCGGGTGCATGTTGCCGTCGCCGGCGTGGCCGACCACGGCGATCTTGAGGCCTACCTTTTGGCTGATCCGCTCGCAACCGCGGATCAGTTCGGCGATGCGGGTGCGGGGCACGCAGACGTCATCGGTGAGCCAGACACCGTAGGTTTCCAGCGCGGTGAGCACCACGCGCCGGGCCTGCAGCAGCATCCGACCCTCTTCGAGGTCGTCGGTGGCGTACGCGAGATCGGCACCGCAGTCGGTGCAGATCTGCTCCAGCGCGGCCAGCTCACGGCGGGCGACCTCGCCGCCCGCGTCGGACTGGCCGAGTAGCAAAGCCTGGCAGTCGGAGCCGGCGCCGAGGTCGGTGTTGAGGTAGGTCTCGGCGGCCTTGATCGACGCCGCGTCCATGATCTCCAGCAGCGACGGCACCAGTCCTTCCCGTACCGCCCGCGCGACTGCTTCACCGGCCGCCTCGGTGGTCGCGAAGCCCGCGACGAAGGTGGCCGGCGCCTGCGGAAGCGGCCGCAAGGCGACGGTGGCCTGCGTGATCACCCCGAGCGTGCCTTCGCTGCCGATGAAGAGCTTCGTGAGGTCGTAGCCGGCAACTCCTTTCACGGTGCGCCGTCCGGTCTTCAGCAACGACCCGTCGGCGAGCACGACTTCAAGCCCCAGCACGGAATCCGTGGTCACGCCGTACTTGACGCAGCAGAGTCCGCCCGCATTGGTGGACAGGTTGCCGCCGAGGGTGCACCAGTCGTAGCTCGACGGGTCGGGTGGGTAGAACAGCCCGTGCTTCTCGACCGCCGACCGGAAATCGAGGTTGACCACGCCCGGCTGCACGACCGCGAGCCGGTTGCCCGCATCGACCTCGACGATTTCGTTCAGCTTCGTCAGCACGAGGACCATGCAGCCGTCGACCGCGTTCGCCGCACCGGAGAGCCCACTACCCGCCCCACGCGGCACGATCGGCACCTTCGCCTCCGCGCAAGCACGCACCACCGCCTGGACCCCCGCGGTGTCCGCCGGCAACACCACCGCCAACGGCTTGCCCACGGGCGCGAGCGGCATCATGTCGCGCGCGTACGTACTGGTGACGTCGGCGTCGGTGAGCACAGCACCGGAACCAAGCTGGTCCCGCAACCGCTGGAGGAGGGCATCGTTGCTCATGCCGTCATGGTAGACCGGGAACTCCACAGTGCGGAATGTTTTTTCCGAAGAGCATTCCGCGGTGCGGGCCGGAACCCCCAGCCGGCTGGACGCGTCCGGCAAACCCCGCCACGGCAGCGATGAGGGTCGCGCACCACCTGTTCTACCTCTGGCTGAGGTAGAAACGCGCCACCTCCGGTCATTCCGGACCACAGCCGCCTGTGCCTGTCCAGACAGGGACTCCTTGGACTGGCGGGGTGAACCCGCGCAGCGACCAAGGCGCTCCTGCCGCCCTCACCCTGACTGCGCAGGTTCCTTTCCGGACAGACGCCCGCCGCCCCGTCGATCCGAACGCGTGACTCCCTTCCGGGACCGGCTTCCGTTTCCTAGCAACGACTTTCGAACCGGAGTCTGGACCCACGGCCCGAGCCGGAGGTCGTCTCTGGGCTCATCCGGGCAGTCGGCGCGGTCGTGTGGAACCGTCTTGAATCAGCCGTGCGACACCACCTCCTCCGGATTCCCGGACCTCGGCCGGTTTCGCCGCCGGGCCAGCAGGTAATACGCCTGCACGGCCGTGTAAATCAGGACCGCGGCGCCGACCCAGGCGCTGGTGTGCAGTGCCGCCACGAACGCCTCGCGGGCGCCGCTGAGCATGGCTGCCGCGCCGGGAGGCGGCAGGGAGTGCGCGGCTGCGACAGCACCGCCAAGGGTGTCGTGCGCTGCCGCAGGCGCCCCGGCGGGCAGTCCTGACTGGTAGACAGCAGTGGCCAGGCTGCCGAGGAGGGCAGTGCCGAGCGCCGCGCCCAGTTCGTAACCAGCCTCCGAGATCGCCGAGGCAGCGCCCGCCCGGTCCGCGGGAGCGGCGGAGATGACCAGGTCGTTGGTCAGTGTCTCGGACAACGCCACCCCTCCGCCGACCAGGACGAACGACACCACCACGGCGGCGAGCCCGGCTTGGGTGCCGATCGCGGTGAGCACCAGGAATCCGACCACGCCGAACACCAAGCCCAGGCTGACGAGCGCCGGCACCCGCACCCGGCGGGCGAGCCGGGCTGCGATCAGCGAACCGATGACGCCGGCCGCGGTCGCGGGCAGCATCCACAGCGCGGCCACGAGCGGGGACAATCCGAGCACCAGCTGGAGATATTGCGGCAGCAGGAAAAGCAGCCCCACCATCGCGAACACGCCCAGCATGTTGGTGATCACCGCGCCGGCGAACATCCGGTCGGTGAACAGCCCGAGATCAAGCATCGGCGCTGCCAGCCGGCGCTGCCTGCGAACGAACAGCACCCCCAGCGCCAGCCCGGCGAGAATCGCCAGCCCGGCAGTCCAGGAAAACCCCTCGGTGGCGGCGAGTTTCACGCCGTAGACCACCGGCAGCATCGTGCCGAACGAGAGCAGCGCCGACCAGGGATCGAACCGGCCCGGCTTCGGATCCCGGAACTCCGGCAGCAGCAACGGTCCGGCAATCAGCAGAACCACCATCACCGGGACGTTGATCAGGAATACCGAACCCCACCAGAAGTGCTCCAGGAGCCAGCCACCGATGACCGGACCGACCGCCATACCGCCGGAGAACGCCGCACTCCACACGGCCACCGCGGTGCGGCGGGCCCGCTCGCCGATGAAGATGCTGCGGATCAGGGACAGCGTGGAGGGCATCAGCGTCGCCCCGCCGACCCCCAGCAGCGCCCGCGCCAGGATCAGCATCAACGGCGAGGTCGAGAACGCCGCCAGCACGGAAGCCGCGCCGAAGGCCGCCCCGCCCCAGAGCAGCAGCCTGCGCCTGCCGATCCGGTCACCCAGCGTGCCCATGAAAACGAGCAATCCGGCCAGCACGAAGGAATAGACGTCGACGATCCACAGCTGTTCGGCTCCCGTGGGCGCGAGATCCGCGCTCAGGTAGGGCAGCGCGAAGCCGAGCACTGTCGAATCCACGCTGATCAGCAGTACCGGGAGTACCAGTACGGCCAACGCCAGCCATTGTCCGCGCCTCGCCATGGCGCACTCATCCTTTCTTGCACCGTCCAGACGGTACAGTTTCGATCCCGGATTGAAGGTAAACCGTCCGGACGGTATAGTCAAGGTCAATGGCCAGACCTTCAGCACGAGACCGCATCCTCGATTCCTACGAGGTTCTCCTGATCGAGCGGGGACCACTCGAGATCACCCTTGACTCGGTGGCCGCCCACGCCGGGGTGTCCAAGGGTGGGCTGCTCTACCACTTCGGGTCCAAGGACGCCCTGCGCGACGGCCTGCTCGAGCGGCTGGAGCGGCTCACCGAGGAGGATCTCGCGCTCGCCCGCGCAGCGCCGGAAGGCGTGGTGCGCTACTACCTGCGCACTGCGGTCACCGACGTGACGCAAAACCTGCCGGTGCACCGCACGAACATGGCGACCCTCCGGCTGGTGCTGAACGACCCGATCGCGGCCGAGGTGTCGCTGCGGTGCATGAACTGGTTCCGCGACCTGTTGACGGAGCATGTGGACGATCCGTTGACGGCGGAACTCGTATTACTGGTCGGCGAAGGGCTCTATATGCGCACGGCGCTCAGTGAGGACGGGACGAACTCGCTACTGGGACGGATCGACATCATCGCGAACCGGCTCGATGTGGGTGACCAGAGCGGAGTCGAGCACTGACGAGATCCGTCGGTGGTGACGTGGAACGGTGGTGTCGGATGGGCGAACGCCACCACTGAAGCCCTGGATTTTCCTACGAAACAAACGAAAAGCCGCAGCCGAAGGAGGCCCGATCGGTCAAGCGGACAAAGTGGGAGGGCGGTCGCGATGACCTTGCGTTGACGCGTGCGGGACAGTACGAGAGCGTCCGGCAGGGGTCAGGATCGTTTGGCGGCAGCGCAAATCCACCACGATGACCGCAGGGAACAAGACGGACAGCGCGGTCCGCACCGGCGGAAATGGTTGCGGGTGAACAACAAAGCCATGAACGCACCGTGAGCCACGGAGGCAGTTCAGTGAGGGCAGCAGTGAGCGGCATGGCGGTAACCGAACCGGGCGCATTCCTCCAGAGCCGACGCACTCGGCCGTCGGAGCCAGAGCCGGCGGCCAGTGGCCGGCGCCGCGTTCCCGGTCTGCGACGCGAGGAGCAGGCGACCGTCGCCGGGGTCAGCCGGGATCGCTACCAACGAAATTGAACAAGGGCGCGCCAACCGCCCGGCCAGGTCATCGACGCCGTCGCCACCGCGCAGGCGGACGAGCTCGAAAACAACGTCACCGCCGAGCCCGCAACAGCGGCGAAGCCCGGCGAACTCACCTGACTATCCCGTACACCCGGTCGATCTCCACCGTGAGCACCAGCCGCCCGTCCGCCACCATGGCCTGCCGGTACTCGGCCCAGTCCGGGTGCTCACCTGCCAGCGCCCGGTACAGCTCGACGAGCGCGTCGACCGTCGGATCGTCCGGGGCGGCCGCGACCGGGGTCAGCACAGCCGTGCCCTCCGCCACCGCGTACGACCAGCCGTCCGGGCTGCTCACGTGGTAGCTGACCCGCGGGTCGCGGCGCATGTTCTTCGTCTTCGCCCGCGAGTCCGTGATGGACACCCGCAGGCGGCGGCTCTCCGGATCGAAGTGGTGGCTGACGGTGGACAGCTGCGGGCGGCCGTCGCGCTTGAGGGTCGCGAGGACTCCCTGCCTGCCAGAACCGATCAGGTCGTACAGCGCTGTGTCGTGGGTCATGCCAGGTTCAACCCGCCGGAGCCGGATCTGTTCCCGGGCAGCAGGGCAAGCCGGAGGAATCCGGCAAACCACCCTGCGTAAATGTGCTTGCACGTAACAACTAAAGTGTCCTCTGACACAACCACGCGTTCCACGCTTGCAGAATGTGCCGAACGGGCACACCCTTGCCCTAGGCAACTAGTTGCAGCCGCCAAGCAACGGTTCGTTCCACCGGCAGAAAGATCCGCCCATGGCACCGAACAGCTCCACCGTCCGGCCCAAGGCCGAACTCGACCTCGCCGACCAGCTCAGCAACGAGCTGGTCCGATTCGTGCGGTTGATCACCAAGGCGAAGGCGCAGGTCGCCAAGCAGGGTCCGGACGGCATCGAGCGGGCCGCCTACGCGATCCTCTTCTGCCTCATCCACGAGGGGCCGCAGCGCACCAGCAAGCTGGCCGAATTCCTGCATTCGGAGATCTCCACGATCAGCAGGCAGTCGAGCTCACTGGTGCAGCACGGACTGGTCGAGCGGCAGGCGGACCCGGAGGACGGCCGCGCCTGCCTGCTCGCCCCGACCGCCGAGGGCCTGCGGGTCTTCGACGAGAACCGCAAGCAACGCAACCTGTGGCTGGCCGACGTGCTCGGCGACTGGGCGCAGGAGGAACGCGAGACGCTCCGGAACCTGTTCGAGCGGCTCAACACCGGGATCGAGAACAACTTTCCACCGCCGTCCGACACCCCCGGGGTGTCTTCGGCCAAGGGGGCCTAGAACCACATGACGTCCACCGTCGAGAAACAACCTCAGCCGCAGGGGAGCACTCCGGCCGAGGACAGCGACACACCGCGGCTGACGCACCGCCAGATCATCACCATCATCAGCGGCCTGATGTGCGGCATGTTCCTCGCCGCGCTCGACCAGACGATCGTGGGTACCTCGATCGTCCGGATCGCCAACGACCTGCACGGCTTCGACCTGCAGGCGTGGGCCACGACCGCGTACCTGATCACCTCCACGATCGCCACGCCGATCTACGGCAAGCTCTCCGACATCTACGGCCGCAAGCCGTTCTACCTCGCCGCGATCGGCATCTTCGTGGCCGGTTCGCTCGCCTCGAGCTTCGCCACCTCGATGTACGAGCTGGCTGCCTTCCGCGCGGTGCAGGGGCTCGGCGCCGGTGGCCTGATGTCGCTGGCGATGACCATCATCGGCGACGTCGTACCGCCGCGGGAACGCCCGCGCTACCAGGGTTACTTCCTGGCCGTGTTCGGCATCTCGACGGTGCTCGGCCCGGTGCTCGGCGGGTTCTTCGCCGGGTTCGACGTCCTGGGCGGCCTGCACGGCTGGCGCTGGGTCTTCCTGATCAACGTGCCGATCGGCATCGTCGCGCTGTTCGTCGTCGCGAAGGTGCTGAATGTCCCGCACCAGCGCCACGATCACAAGATCGACTGGTGGGGCGCGCTCACCATGGTGGTCGCCGTGGTGCCGTTCCTGATCGTCGCCGAACAGGGCCAGAAGTGGGGCTGGGGCGACGTCAAGTCCATCTGGATGTACGCCATCGGCGGCGTCGGCGTCGTGTTGTTCATCGTGGTCGAGAAGCTGATGCGGGATGCAGCACTGATCCCGTTGCGGCTGTTCAAGAATTCCACCTTCACCGTGGCCATCGTCGGCGGCGTGATCGTGGGTGTGGCGATGTTCGGCGCGATCACCATGATTCCGCAGTACATGCAGGTGGTGCAGGGGTACACGCCGACCCAGTCGGGGCTGCTGATGCTGCCGCTGATGGCGGGCATCATGTCCAGCTCGATCATCTCCGGCCGGATCACCTCGAGGACCGGGCGCTACAAGATCTTCCCGGTGCTCGGCACGATTCTGATCGCCGCCGGTGCGCTCTTCTTCGCGCAGCTCAAGTACGACTCACCGCTGTGGCACCCACTGGTCGCCGCGCTGGTCATCGGCCTCGGTCTCGGCCAGTGCATGCAGACGCTGATCATCGCGGTGCAGAACGCCGGCCCGCGCAAGGACATGGGCGTGTCCACCGCTTCGGCCACGTTCTTCCGGCAGATCGGTGGTACCGCGGGCGTCGCGGTGTTCCTGACGATTCTGTTCAACGTGCTGCCCGGCAACATCACCAAGGCGTTCGGCGGGCACATGCCACCCGGCGCCGCCGGACAGGTGGGTGACCTGCAGAGCAACACCGGGATCATCCAGTCGCTGCCGGCGGCGGTGAAGACACCGGTCCTGATCGGCTTCACCGAGTCGATCACCACGGTGTTCTACGTGGCAGGCGGAGTGGCCCTGCTCGGCACCCTCGTACTGCTGTTCATGAAGGAAATCCCGCTGGCCGGCATGAACCCGGCCGCGGCCGCCGTCGAGGGCGGCGAAACGCTGCTGGACCTCGACGAGGACAAGGCACCGGCGGCGATCGCCGAGCCGGCCGCGGAGAAGCCCGGATCGCTGTTCGAAGAAACGCCGCGGGAACCGGTTCTCGTCGGCTCCGCGGCCAACCCCGGAGGGAGGCACGCCTTGGCCAACGGCCATGGTGACCCGCAAGCAGTGTCCGGCGCTCTGCCGATGCCGATCAGCAATTCGGCGGGCGGCGAGGCCGGCAGCGTCCCGATCACCGGGCACGTGCGCCGTCAGGACGGCAGCCACGTGAGCGGGGCGGCGCTGACGCTGATCGATCAGCAGGGCCGCCAGGTCGCGCGGGCGGTCGGCAACGGCGACGGCAGCTACTCGATCCCGACCCAGGGACCGGGCACCTACGTGCTGATCGTGGCCGCGCATGGGCACCAGCCGCAGGCCTCCAGCGTGGTGGTCGGTGGCGGACCGGCGAAGCTCGACGTCACGCTCACCGGCTCCGGCGAGCTGACCGGGGTGGTCCGCTCGGTCGGTTCCGCGGCGCCGCTGGCGAACGCCACGGTGACGCTGACCGACTCGCGCGGTGAGGTGAACGGCGCGTTCATCACCGCCGACGACGGCATCTACACCTTCACCGGGGTCGGTGCCGGGCAGTACACGCTGGTCGCCAGCGGCCCGCAGTTCCGTCCGGTCGCGGTCACGCTGACCGTGCCCGACAGCGGAGTGCTGCGTCACGACGTCGAACTGGCCGGGGCGGTGCTGCTGCAGGGTGTCGCCCGCACCGAGGGCGATCGGGTCGTGCCGGACGCGCGGATCACCGTGCTGGACGCGAACGGCAATGTCTCGGCGGTGGCCCGCACCGACAGTGAGGGCCGGTACGTGGTGAGCGATCTGCCGATCGGGTCCTACACCGTGGTGGCGAGCGGTTACCCGCCCGCGACCAGCCAGGTGACCCTCCGCGAGGGTGAAGCCGAGCACGACGTGCAGCTGAGCTACGACCAGGCGCTCGACGATCTGGTGGACCGCGCATGAGTGGCGGGCTGCGGGCACAGCTGCGCTCGAGCGGCGGCTGGCCGGTCGAGAACGCGGTGCTGACGGTCACCGACCTGAACGGCCGCCAGGTCGCGCGGGAAGCCACTGACGCGAAGGGGGCAGTGCACACCGACGCGCTGCCCCCGGGGATGTACACCGCGGTGATCACCGCACCGGGGTTCACGCCGTTGGCCCGCACCGTGCAGATCGGCTCGGACGGCGCCGGCCTCCTCGGCGACATCTCGCTGGCCCCGGTGGCCGAGGCGGTCGAGCTGCCGCCGGAGGGGCCGTGGACGATCGACCCGATGCATTCCTCCGTGGTGGCCACCGCCCGGCATATGGGCATCGCCAGCATCAAGGTCCGGTTCCCGGATGTCGGCGGGCGGATCGACGTCGCGCGCCCGGTGGAGCGCTCCGGCGTCCGCGCGGAAATCAAGGCGGGCAGCATCGAGAGCGGTATCCAGATGCGCGACGACCACCTGCGCTCGGCCGATTTCCTGGACGTGGAGGCGTATCCGCTGATCACGTTCGAGAGCTCCGGGCTTTCCCGGCGCGGCACCGACCGGTGGGCGCTGGGCGGGGTGCTGACCCTGCACGGCGAGGAACGGGAAGTGGAACTCGACCTGCGCTACACCGGGCACGGCCCGGACCCGTGGGGCGGGGTACGTGCCGCTTTCCATGCCGAAACGCAATTGCACCGCAATGATTTCGCGATCAACTACAGCGCGATGGTGCGAGCGGGCGTGGCCGCGATCGGCACGACCGTCAAGGTGGAGCTGGACATCGAGGCCGTGCAAGGCGAATCGCTGCCGCAGCTGTAGCGGGACGCACCGAACGGGCCGCCCGGGAACCATTCCGGGCGGCCCGTTCGTTTGTCCCGGGTGAACAGGTAGTTCACCAGTGGAATACCGAAAGTTACCGAAGGGCGGGAATTCGATGGTGTTGTCGTTCACCCCGATTCCGGGCACGTAGGCTCCTCGCGTGAATGTCGTGAGCGTCGAGGCCGCGGGCACCGGGCTGAGCTGGCTGGACACGGCCGGGCCGCTGCTCGTCTGGGTGATCGTGCTGGGCTTCGTGTTCGTCGAATGCGCGCTCATCATCGGGCTGTTCCTGCCCGGCGATTCACTGCTGTTCGGTGCGGGCGTGGTGCTCGCCCAGCACAACTCGGCCCTCGACGCCTGGCTGTTGTCCGCGGCCGCGTTGGTCGTCGCGGTGCTCGGCAACCAGGTCGGCTACTACATCGGCCGTGGTACCGGCACGCGGCTCATCGCCCGCCGCGGCGGGCGCATGCTCAACCGGGCGAATCTCGAACGCGCGCAAGAGTTTCTCGACCGCAGAGGGTTCTTCGCGATCGTGGCGGCGCGGTGGATCCCGTGGATCCGCACGCTCGCGCCGCTCGTCGCGGGTGCCGCGCGGATGGACTCGCGGCGGTTCATACTCGCCACCGCCGTCGGCGGCCTGCTCTGGGTGCCCACGCTGGTGCTGCTCGGCTACTACGGCGCCGGGCTGCTCGACGCGATTCCGTGGGTCAAGACGGCCGCGCTGTGGGTGAGTGTGGCGTTCTTCGTGTTCGGCACCGCCTACGGCGTGCTGCGCTACCGGCAGGAAATGCGCCGGCCGGTCGAGGAAACCGACGACGCACGCGCCTGAGTCCGGGCCGCCCCAAAGCTGTGAAGGGACCCTTCACAGCTCTTCGGCCGACGCGAGTCAGGAGTCCGGGTCGGACCAGATCTCCAGCTGGATGCCGTCCGGATCGCGGAAGACGATCACGCAGGATCCTTCGAACGTGCGGGATTCGGCAGGCGGGGTGTAGGCCACGCCGAACTCGGCCAGCCGCGCCTCCCATTCGGCCAGCTCGACCCGCGACGAGACGCAGAACGCGACGTGATCAAGGCCGGTGCGGCGTTCGTCGAAGGCCCGCCGCCCGGTGTCGGGATGCTGGACCAGCACCACGGAGAACCCGTCGCCCGCCGAGCGCAGCACCACCTTGATCAGCCCGGTCTCGGGGTATTCGCGCCGGTGGCTCTCTTCGAGATCGAGTACCCGGACGTACCACGGCACACTGCGGTCCACATCGGTCACGGTGAGCGCCAGATGGTGCACAGACGTGAGCTTGGGCATGACTTTCGAGGCCGTCCTTTCGCATCCCCTCCCCGTAGGGCGCACCAAGCGTGACACAGGCCGGCGTACACGACCGGTGAGGTGACGACATCCACCACGAATCGTGATAACCCCGTCTCTCCGGCCGGGACTCAGCGGCCGCCACCGACCTCCAGCACGGCACCGACGGTGTAGGACGCCGCGGGCGAGAGCAGCCACAGCACCGCTTCGGCGATTTCCGCAGGCTGTCCTGGGCGGCGCAACGGAATGGCCGGCGCGATCCGGGCGATCCGGTCCGGCAGCCCGGCCGCCTCGTGCAATCCCGTCTCGACCAGGCCCGGAGCGACCACGTTGACCCGGACACCCTCGTCGGCGACCTCCTGTGCGAGGCCGAAGCTGAGCGTGTTGACCGCGGCTTTCGACGCCGCGTAGTGCACCCACTCGCCGGCCGAGCCGGTGCGCGCGGCCGTCGACGACACGTTGACGATCGCGCCGCCCGCACCGCCGTGCTTGATCGACATCCGCCGGACTGCCTCTCGGCAGCACAGGAAAACCCCGCCGACGTTGACCTCCAGCACCCGACGCACAGTGTCGGCACGCTGCTCGTCGAGCCGCCCGGGGGTGTTGCCGGTAATCGCCGCGTTGTTCACCACGCCGACCAGCGGACCGAGCGCTTCCGCGGCCGTGAACAGGGCGCTGACCTGCTGTTCGTCGGCAACGTCCGCGCGCACCGCGAGGCCCGGCCCGCCGTGCGCGCGGACCCGTTCGGCGACGGCCTCGGCCGGGGCCGGATCGCCGGAGTAGTTCACCACGACGGCGTACCCGCGTTCGGCGGCCAGCTCGCAGATCTTCGCGCCGATCCCGCGGCTACCACCGGTGACCACGAGTACGCCGGTCGCGACCTCGCCGCCGGTCCGGGTCATAGCACGAAGTTTCGCAGGGGCAGGTTCTCCAGCACCAGGTCGGCACGGTCGGCCGTGTTCGCGATGAGATCGGCGTTGCGCTGGTCGGAGCCCAGCGCGCGCCGACGGGACTCGACCAGTGACCGGCCGTAACGACGGTGCCGGGAAACGAGCCGTTCGATCCGCTCCGGCTCGTCCGGCGCCAGGTACCAGGCCTCGGTGAGGTACTGCCGCACGCCGCTCCACGGATCGTCCGGCAGCAGCAGGTAGTTGCCCTCGGTGATGACCAGCTGGACCTCCGGCGCGACCCGGACCGCGCCGGCGATCGGCTCCTCGATTTCCCGGCGGAACTCCGGCGCGTAGACGGTCTCCTTGCCCTCTGCGAGCCGCCGGACGAGCTGCACGTACCCGGCCGCGTCGAAGGTGTCCGGCGCGCCCTTGCGCTCGATCCGGCCGAGCCGCCGCAGTTCCACCTGCGCCAGGTGGAACCCGTCCATGCCGACCACCGCCGCCCGTGAACCGAGCGCGTTGGCCAGCGCCCAGGCCAGCGTGGTCTTGCCGGACGCCGGTGCGCCGATGATGCCGAGCACGTGCCGTTCGCGTGGTTTGGCCAGCCCCTCGGCCCGCATAAGCAGGTGGTCGAAAGCCGTCATTGTTCTCCCTCTTCCGCATTTTTCGCGGTCCACAACCCGACCGCGCCAGTCCAGGACCGCGGACCGATATGCCGTACTCGTTCCGCAGCCACCGCGTTCGCCTCCCGGATCCAGCCGGGTACCGAACGCCCGAGCGTCGCCACGGCGTGTGCCAGTGCGCCGTGCCATACGTCGCCTGCCCCCAGCGTGTCCCGGGCTTCGGCCCGTGGCACGGCGACCTGCCCCGAATCTTCCTTGGTGCGCCAGCGCACCGGGTCCGGCCCGGCGGTGGTGATCACCACCGGAACCCCGCGTTCGGACAGCGTCGGACCGGGCGCGGAAAAACGCTGCGCGCACGCGGCCACGTCGACCAGCGGCAGCAGCTCGTCCAGCACGGGTTTCCAGCTGCCCGCGTCCAGGACCACCGGAATGTCACGGCGGCGCGCCTCGCGGGCGACGGCCAGCGCCAGCTCCGGGTGGTGCCCGTCCAGCAGCACAGCGCCCAGGTCGTCGAACAACCCGGGTTGCGCGGGAAGGGACAGAGGTTCGTCGGTTGCGGCGTTACGAGAGACAACCGTGCGCTCCCCGTCGCCGTCTCGGACGACGACGGCACTCACGGGCGGCGGCTCGGTCTTGCCTGGGGCTAGGTCGACCAAATCGACCCCGTACGCGGAGAGGTCGGCGTACGCGAGTGCGGCCAGCGGGTGGGCACCAAGCGCGGTCAGCAGGGTCGCCCCGGTACCGAGCGCGGCCACAGTCACCGCGGCGTTCGTCGCCGGCCCACCGGCCGCGACGTCCACCCGCAGCGACTGCACCTTCTCGCCCGGTTCCGGGAAAGCGGCGACCCGCTGGACCACGTCGACGGTGCACAGGCCCGCCAGCAGCACTCGCACGTCAGGTCAGCCCAGCGTGCGTGGTGGCCGCGACTTCGACCACCTCACCGTCTTCGGCCAGCTTCAGGGCACCTGTGAGCAGTCCGACCACCTGGTTCATGGAATGCGTCTTCGGCGACACCACGGCGACCCGTTTGCCGAGCCGGTGTACGTGGATCCGGTCCGCAATGTCGAACACGTGCGGCATGTTGTGGCTGATCAGCACCACCGGCAGGCCGCGATCGCGGATCCGGCCGATCAGCTCCAGCACCTTGGCCGACTCCGCGACCCCGAGCGCGGCGGTCGGCTCGTCCATGATCACCGCTTTGGTGCCGAACGCCGCGGCCCTGGCGACGGCGACGCCCTGGCGCTGGCCGCCGGAGAGCGTTTCGACCGGCTGCGAGATGGACTTGACCTGGATGCCGAGGTCGTCCAGGATCCGCTGCGCCTCGGCACGCATGGTCGCAGCGTCCAGCTTGCGCAGCCCGATGCCGAGCGGCCCGCGCAGCCGTTTCTCCCGGCCGAGGAACATGTTCGTGGCGATGTCCAGCGCGGGTGCCACGGCGAGATCCTGGTACACCGTCTCGATCCCGAAGTGCCGGGCGTCCAAAGGGGACTTGAAGTGCACGGTCCGGCCGTCCACTTTGATCTCCCCGGCATCCGGTACCACCGCCCCGGAAAGGGCTTTGATCAGGCTGGACTTGCCCGCGCCGTTGTCGCCGACCACGGCGAGCACCTCGCCGGGGTAGAGGTCGAAGTCGGCGCCGTCGATCGCGGTGACCCGGCCGTAGCGCTTCACCAGGCCGCGCGCGGACAGCGTGGGGTTCTCGGAAGTCATGACTGCTGCCTCCGTGCGATCCGGTCCACCACGACGGCGGCGATCAGCAGCGCACCGGTGGCGAGGTCCTGGTAGTTGCCG
This sequence comes from Amycolatopsis panacis, assembly GCF_003600245.1. NCBI lineage: Bacteria > Bacillati > Actinomycetota > Actinomycetes > Pseudonocardiales > Pseudonocardiaceae > Amycolatopsis > Amycolatopsis panacis. The sequence goes on along the minus strand of NZ_QZFV01000087.1, from coordinate 114,963 downwards.
TCCACACCCATCTGCGTCAGCCCGGACCGCAGCACCGCCACGACCAGCGCGCCGAAGAGCGTGCCGAGTACCGAGCCCCGGCCGCCGAACAGGCTCGTGCCGCCCAGCACCACAGCGGTGATCGAGTCGAGGTTGCCGAGCTGGAACTGGTTCGGGTCGGCGTTCGGCGTGCGGCCGAGCGCCTGCCACGCGGCAATGCCGAAGCACAGCCCGGCGACCAGATACACCGAAAGCACCGTGCGGTTGACCTTGATCCCGGACAGCCGGGCCGATTCCGGCGCGTTGCCGACCGCGTAGACGTGCTTGCCCCACGCGGTTTTCGTCAGTGCGTACCAGACGACGAGGAACATGATCAGCGCGAGCGTCATGCCGTAGGTGATCGGGATGCCGCCGAACAGGTAGCGCTTGGTGCCGAGCCACTGCAGCAGCCCGTCGCTCACCGGCACCGCCTGCCCGCCCGCGATCAGCTTGGCCACCGCGGTCAGTCCGGTGAACGTGCCGAGCGTGATGATGAACGCGGGCAGCTTGACCCTGGTGGCCAGCGTGCCGATGAACAGGCCGACCAGGACGGTCAGCACGACCCCGGCGAGGAGCGCGACGAACCCGTTCGTGTCCGCCGCGGCGAGTTTCGCCATCACCAGCGTGGCCACGACCATCGACGAGGCGTTCGACAGGTCGATGCCCGCGATCAGGATGATCAGCGTCTGGCCGAGCGCCAGCGTGCCGACCACCAGCGACTGCTGGACCACTGTGGACAGATTGTCCAGGTCGAAAAAGGTGTCCGTGGAAAGGGAAAACACCACGACGGCGGCCACCAGCGCGAGCGCCGGGCCGACCGCGGGGGCGCGCAGCAGGAACTCACCGGGCGATTCCCGTTCCCGGATGCTGTTCACGGTGGTCATGCCGCCTCCGCGGAAAGAAATACGTCGGCGGTGGTCACTTGGTGCCTCCCCAGCAGTTCTCCAGACCCCAAGCGGTGTCCTTGCTGGGCACACCCGGCATCGGCTTGTCGGTGATCGTGGTCGAGCCGGTGTTCACGAACCCGGTCGGCTTCTTCCCGGTCCTGGCGTAGTCGACCGCGGCGAGTACGCCCTGTTCGGCCATCTTCCGCGGGAACTGCATCACGGTGACCGCCAACCGGCCGTCATGCACGTTCTGCACACCCTCACAACCGCCGTCGATCGAACCGATCACGAGCTGACCGGTGAGCCCACGGGCCTTGAGCGCGGCATTGGCACCGCGGCCCATCGGCTCGTTCATCGAATACACCGCGTTGAGATCGGTGGTGCGCTGCAGCAGGTTCTCCATGCCCTGCTGGGCGAGGCTCTGGTCACCGTTGGCGTTTGTACGCCCCTTGATCTCCGGTGCGCCGTCCTTGAGCCCGATGCCCTTGAGGAACCCGCCGTGCCGCTGGGTATCCACGGAGGCGCCCGCGGTGCCGTCGACCATCAGCAGCTTCGGATCGGCACCGGCCAGCGCCGCCCTGACGTACGCGCCCTGCTGCTCGCCGGCGGCGAAGTTGTCCGTGGCGAAGGTGGCATCGACCGCGTCGGGCGGATCGGTGGCCGTGTCCAGCGCGATCACCAGGACCCCGGCGTCGCGGGCGTCCTTGATCGCCTTGAGCACCCCGGTGGACGAACTGGGCGTGATCAGGATGGTGTTCACGCCCTGCTGCATCAGGTTCTCGATGGCCCGGACCTGGCCGTCGTTGTCGCCGTCGAACTGACCGGCCAGCGCGCTGAACTCGGCGCCGTTCGCCTTCGCCGCCGCGGCTGCCGAATTGCGCAACTCGACGAAGTATGGGTTGGTGTCGGTCTTGGTGACCAGGCCGACCTTGGCCTGGCCGCTGCCTGCCTTGGCGCTGCTGCCGCCCCAGTGACGCTCGGCCGTGCAGCCGACGCCGGCGACCGCGACAGCGGCCGCCAGTGCGAGCGCGGTGAGACCCCGCTGCCTCATGAAGGTTGGCCCTCCGGATCGAGGTGCGAACTTGCCGATGGACCGGAAGGTAGACAAGACTCGGGCCGCGACGCAAGCGTTTGCGCAAACGCTTGCCCGTCTCTGGGGAAAAGATAGAAAGGATTGACATGCCACGACCGCGTTCGGCACGGCCGACTCAGCGGGACATCGCGGAGATGGCCGGGGTGTCCATCACGACGGTTTCGCATGTCGTCAACGGCACCCGCGCGGTCGCCGAGAGCACGAAGGCCGCCGTGCTGAGCGCGATCGAGTCGACCGGCTACACCGGCGACGCCATCGCGCGTTCACTGGTCACCGGGGGCACCCGGTCGATCGGCATGGCCGTCTCGCTGGTGGCGAACCCCTACTTCGCCGGGCTCATGCAGGCGATCGAGGGGGAGGCCTCGGCGAACGGCTACACCGTGCTGCTGGCGGACACCCACGACACGGCGGCCACCGAACGCGAGGTGATCCGGGCGTTGCGCTCCCGCCGGGTGGACGGGCTGCTGATGACCCCCGCGGCCGGCACCGGCCCGCTGATCGGCGAACTCGTGTCGCTGGACGTGCCGATCGTGCTGATCGACCGGCTCACCACCCGTACCGACGTGGATCAGGTCGGCGCGGAGAGCATCCAGGCGACCTCGGCGCTGACCGCGCACCTGGCGTCGCTGGGGCACCGCCGGATCGGCATGATCTCCGGCGCCCCCGGCCTGACCACCAGCGACGAACGGGTGCTGGGCTATCGGCTCGGCCTCGGCCGGGCCGGCCTGCCCTGGAACCCGGAACTGGTCGCCTGCGGCCAGTCCTCCCGCGACGGCGGCAGCCTGGCCCTGAGCACCCTGCTCGCCCTGCCGGAACCGCCGACCGCGCTGGTGGTCGGGAACGACAGCATGATGGTCGGCACCCTGCACGAAGCCCGCCGCCGTGGCCTGCGCCTCGGCGTGGACCTGGCGGTCGTGGTCTACGACGACGTGGAGTGGGCGGAGTTCGTGGACCCGCCGCTGACCACCATGGCCCAGCCGATCGAGGCGATCGGACGGCGCGCCGTCCAGCTGCTGATGGCCCGTCTCGCCGACCCGGCCCGACCGGCGGAAACGGTGCGGCTGCCGCCGACACTGCGGCATCGGGAGTCATGCGGCTGCCCGGCGCCGGAGTGACCCGACGAACAGCTTCGCCACCACGCACACGCTAGGTTGCTTTGCGGCCAGGAAATTCACTCACTTCGGTGATTCTGCGGACTTGATGGCCTCGGATACCCGTCCAGACGGGAAAGGCGGATACGGACTGGCTAGCCTTGGGTAAGAACGAGGACGAGGGCCTGGATGATGACCGCTCTGGCGCCGGTGGCTCCGGCCTGGGACCCGCCGGTCACGTACCGGTTCGGGGTCGCTCTGGGGCGCCATGCCAACCCCTACAACGATCGGCTGTTGCGCGCCATTCGCGGTGCCGCGGCGCGCGCGGGGTGCGATCTGCTGCTGGCCGACACCGCCGATTCGGTGCGCGAGGAGGCCGCCGTCGTGCGGGCGTTGCGGGCCGATCGGGTGGACGGGGTGCTGCTGGTTCCGGCGCCGGGTGATGATGCGGTGGTCAACGGGCTCGTGCGGATGGGCGTGCCGACCGTGCTGGTGGACCGGATCGCCGGGCGCAACGACGTGGACCAGGTCGGTTCCGAGAACATTCAGGCCACCGCCACGCTCGTCGAGCACCTCGCCGAGCGGCGGCACCGGCGGATCGCGCTGATCACCGGCGAGGCCGGTGCCACGGTGACCGAGGAACGCACCCTCGGCTACCGGCTCGGCCTGGAGCGGGCAGGCTTGCGCTACAACCCGGACCTGGTCACCTCCGGCATGTCCTCGGCGGGCGGCGCCGCCCGCGCCACCGCGGCGCTGCTGGAAGGCTGGCCCTCGCCCACCGCGATCGTGGTGGCCGGCGAGTCGATGCTGATCGGCGCCCAGTGGGAGGCACACCGCCGCGGCATCCGCATCGGGGCGGAACTCGCCATGGTCGGCTACGGCGACATGGACTGGGCCCGAACGGTCTCCCCCGGCGTCACCACGATGGCCCAGCCGATCTCGGAAATGGGCCGCCGCGCGATCCAGCTGCTCGTCGAACGCTGCAAGGAACCGGAGCGCCGGCCGGAAGCGGTCCGGCTGGCTCCGCGGTTCCTGCATCGTGCTTCCTGCGGCTGCTGAGGGTTTGTCCTCCGGCACGGTGGCGGTTCCAGCGGTCTGCTGCCGCCCTGCAGTCCGTGAAGGGTCCCTTCACGGACCCAGAGGCTGTGAAGGGACCCTTCACGGCGCCTCCGGTGACAAGTGGCAGGCCGGCGGCAGGCACTGCGGGCGAGTCAGGCCTCAGCGCAACGTGGCCGCGGCCTCCAGCAGCATCCACGCTCCAGTTTGGACGGACAAATCCCGTTCCGGCACAGCACCAAGCGGCAACGGCGGCACAGGACGTGACCATTCCGCACTGAACAGCGGGCCACCGGGCACAGCCACCGCACCCTGCCAGCACGCATCCGCCGAGGCGAGCACAATCCGGCGCGCAAGGCCGGACTCCGGATCGGGCAGCTGGGGGACAGCGAGGGCCAAGTACCGAGCCAGGATCGCGGCGAACAGCCCACCATCCCCGCCACCCTGGCCGAGCAGCACACCGTCCGGGGCAAGATGGGCGGATACGGCGCGGACGGTGCGGGCGGCACTATCCATTTCGGACTGTTCAAGGCACGCGCCGAGGTAAACCCCTTGACAGTAGGTGTAGATGTTCTTCACCAGCTCGCCGGAATCCGCCCGGATACCATCCCAGACCAGCCCGGTGTCCGGGTCCACGAGTGTCGCGGTGAGCCACAGTGTCAGCGCGCGGGCGCGGGTCGCATCACCTTGCCGGGCGTGGAAGATCGCCGCGGGGCCGTTCGAGGGAGCGTTCTTGAACCGATCTCCGCGCCGCCACCAGATGCCGCCGCCGAGATCGCCGGTCCAGCCCTCGTGCAGGCGGGCGTCGATCGCGGTCAGTGCATCGTCCACTGTGGATAGTTTCAGGGCGCGGACTCGTTGCAGGGCAAGGCCGAGCCAGGCGACGTCGTCGTAATATTCGTTCACCCAGGTGCCGAAGTTGCGCCGGTGCACGGATCGGACGAACCGGTCGATCACCTGAGCCCGGCCTGGGACGGGGGCTCGTAGTTGCGCATCCACCAGGCAGTCCAGCAGATGTGCTTGCCACCAGTAGTTCCAGTGCCAGTGCAGCCGCTGCCCGAAGCTGGGCGGCCAGCCGCTTCGGCCGAGCGCCGTACCCGGCATCGCCCACACCCGGCGGAGGTGCCGGGTACGCACCGCATGTTCGGCGGCCGCCGCTCGGGCGGCGGGGTCGGAGGTGTCCACCCCACCGATTCTGCCCCCGTACCGCCGGGGATCGGTAGATTCACCAAGCTTGTGACAGGTCCGCGTGCCGGCGGATCCAGGAGTGCATCACGATTCCGGCGGCCACCCCGGCGTTGATCGAGCGCGTGGTGCCGAACTGCGCGATCGACACCACCTGCACGGCGCTCGCCTGCGCGGCCTCGGACAGCCCCGGCCCCTCCTGCCCGAACAGCAGCACGCACGCACGCGGCAACTCGGCCGTTTCGAGCGGTTCGGCACCGGGGGTGTTGTCGACCGCGACCACGGACAACCCGGCTCCCGCGGCGAATTCCAGCAGGCCCGCGACGTCCTCGTGATGGCGTAAGTGCTGGTAGCGGTCGGTGACCATGGCGCCGCGCCGGTTCCAGCGGCGACGACCGACGATGTGCACCTCGGCCGCGGCGAAGGCGTTCGCCGTGCGGACGACAGTGCCGATGTTGTGATCGTGCTGGAAATTCTCGATCGCCACGTGGAACGGATGCCGCCGGGTGTCCACGTCGGACACGATGGCCTCACGACGCCAGTACCGGTAGGCATCGACCACGTTGCGGCGGTCGCCACCGGCCAGCAGCTCGGGGTCGTAGCGCGGGTCCTGCGGCCAGTCACCCGGCCACGGCCCGACACCCACCTCCTCGCGGGCACCCCATTCGGTCGGTCCGGGCTCGTGCGGTTCCGTCGTCACGGACGACGATTCTCGCTCACCCGACGCGCAGCTCGTGCGCCGGAGTGCCCTGGTCGCGGTGGCGCCAGCGGTGATAGGCGCCGACGTAGGAGAACACCAGCAGGCCGATCGCCACGAAGATCACCGCGGGCAGCGCGGAACGCGGGATCACCGTGCCGTAGAGGTAGTAGGCGTTGAATCCGCCGGGCAGATCGCCGAGCCCCTGCTGATGCCGGAAGAAGTCCTCCAGCGCGGTGAGCGGGCAAGCCAGCGGTGTGACGTTCACCAGCACGCCCCAGACCGCGAAGAACACGTGCACGAACACGACCTTCGGCCAGCGCCAGGCAAGGAATCCGCCTAGGCCGATGAACAGCAGCGCGAGGATGTGCACAGCCACCGTCACATCCGCCAGCACGTGCGCGACCGTAACGTTCACGGCCACCTCCTCCCGGTCCCCACCAGCGACGTTACTCCGGATCAGCGACACCGCCGAGGGAAAATCAGGGAGGTGGTGTGATGTTCGACCTACCGAAGCAACCAGACACCAAGCGGTGATCCGAACGTGACTCGCGGGCGATCTTCCGGTGTCCGGAGGCGGGCATTCTGCGCACCCGCGGATGCGGCCCGGGGCCGGACCTGCGGGCCCCGGGCACGCGCGGAGTCACTGCACGCGGTCGGCCTGCGGTTCCTCGTCGTCGGGCAGGTGCACGTCGCCCACGTTGATGTTCACCTCGACCACCTCCAGGGCGGTCATCTGCTCGATCGACCCGATCACGTTGCGCCGCACCTGACGGGCCAGCTCGGCGATCGGCACCCCGTACTCGACCACGATCTGCAGGTCGACCGCCGCCTGTTTCTCGCCGACCTCCACCGCGACGCCCTGTCCCGCGCTGGCCGAGGCACCGGGGATGCGATCGCGCAGCGCGCCGAACGCGCGGGCGGCGCCACCACCGAGGTCGTACACCCCGGAGACCTCGCGGGTGGCGAGGCCGGCGATCTTCTGCACGACCACGTCGGCGATGCTCGTCGTGCCCTGCGAGGTGACGAGCGGCCCGGCGTCCGGGCGGGTGGTCAGCTCGGTGTTCTCGGACTTGGAGGCGGTCATCGGTGCTCCCTCGGTTTCGGTGGCGTACCACGTGTTCTTGCCCCGTTGCCGGGTCGACACCACCCGGCGAAGATCGTCACGACCCGATCGTGTGACGTCCGGATCAGGCGAACGCGGCCCCGTCGAGATCGGTGACCACCAGGCGCAGCCGCGCCCGCGCCCACTCCGTGCCGGCCAGCACGTGCCGCACCGACTTCTCCGCCTGCGCCAGCAGCGGCGGCAGCGGCAGCCGGGTGGCGATCACCCGGACCTCGACCAGCTCCGGGCTCAGGTCCACGGCGCCACCGGACAAATCCACCGGCAGCCAGCCGATCTCCGGCGCGATGACGGTCGCCGGGCGCAGTCCTTCGAGCCTGGCCACGGCCTCGGCGATCTTCCCGGCCGTCGCTCTCGCCGCGGTCGCGGTCACCGGTCACCCGCTTCGATGTCCAAAATGGACACCGTGACCGCGTCCACGGACACCCCCGTCTGCTCGGCGACCCGGCGGGCGACCGCCCGCTGCACCGCGCGGCCCACCGCGGCGGCCTGGTCGGCACCGGAGGCGACCAAATCGAGCTGCACGGTCCGCCTGCCTTCGGCGGTCCGCACGCGCACGCCGTCGGACGGCGCCGGCTGAAGCCCTTTCCAGCGCTGCCGCGCCGCCCGGGTCCAGGCCGTGACCAGCCCCCGCAGCCCGGGTTCGAGACGCACCACCCCGGTGGTCTCGATCGCCGCCCGCGCGGCGACACTCGCGACCACCGGATCGGCGATCACGTACTCGGCCTCGACTGTCATTCGCCGTCCTCGTACACGTCTTCCACCAGCAGGTCCAGCTTCTCCAGCGACAGCCCGACCCGCGCGGCCGCGGCCGCGGTGACCAGCTCCCGCACCCGGGCCAACGACTCACCGCCGTCGTCGTTCCCGAGCCGGATCGAAAGGGTGAGTTCCACTTCGACTCTGCTGGCCCCGCCGTTGTCGACGCCGACCGTTCGCACGCGTACCCGGCGCGCCCGCACATCGCCGGCGGAATCCGCGGCGTAGCGCAGGACCACCGCCACCGCCTGTTCGCTGATCTCGACGCCGCCGGGCTCCGGCGTGCCCAGGTCGACCATCTGGCCGCGACGCACCTCCGCGCGGACCGCGGACATGATCCGCCCGAACAGGTCCGGCGGCGGCGGATCGGGTTCGGTGATCAGCTCGTCGGTCGCCGCCCGCAGGGCGAGCAGGCTCTCGCGCGCGGTGCGGCAGTGCACGCAGGTCAGTTCGTGCTCGTCAGCGTGATCCGTGCCGACCTCGTCGAGCCTGCCCCAGACCGTCTCCAGCTCCCGGCCACAGGGCAGTTCGTAATCCTGGTTCACCGCCACGGCTTCATCTCCTCCGCCAGCTGCGCACGGGCCCGGGCGATCCGCCCCCGGACCGCCGTGGGGTTCGCACCGACGATCTCGCCGATCTCGTCGTACGAGCGGCCGTGCACTTCACGCAGCAACCAGCAGGCCCGCTGCTGCGCGGTCAGCCCTCGCAACGCCTCGTTGAGCGCGGCCAGCTGACTGCTGATCTGCGCGGCATGCTCCGGACGGGCGTCGCGGCGCGGGGACTCGGCGAGCTCCAGGTCGACGTCGGCCTGCGGACGGCGCGCCCGGATCACGTTCAGGCAGCGGTTGGTGGTGCTCCGGTAGAGCCAGCCCACGAACGAATGGTCGTCGCTGAGCTGCTCCAGCTTGCGCCACGCACCGAGGAAGACCTCCTGCACGACATCCTCGGCGTCCCCGCGGTGATGCAGCATCTTCACCGCGAGCCGGAACATCTGCCCCTGGTAGCGGAGCACGAGCTGTTCGTAAGCCCGCACATCACCGTCACGCGCGCGGCCGACGAGGGTTGCGTCGTCGAGCGGCGTGCCGGGCTCCGCATGGATCGTGGTCACGGCGCCCCCTTCCATCAGGGGGACACCGCGAGGAGGGAGTTCGTCACGCACGCATTGTCGGTGATCACCGCCACCGGGGCGAATCAGCTGAGCCCGAGGTCGTCCTTGCTCAGCAGGTAGCGGTATTCGAGACCCTCTTTTTCGATCGCTTCGCGAGCGCCGGTGTCCCGGTCGACCACAGTCGCCACGCCGACGACCTCGGCACCGGCCTCGCGCAGCGCGGTGACCGCGGTCAGCACGCTGCCGCCCGTGGTCGAGGTGTCCTCGACCGCCAGCACGCGCTGCCCGCGTACCTCGACGCCTTCGATCTGCCGCTGCATGCCGTGTTCCTTCACGGCCTTGCGGACCACGAAGGCGTCGAGCACGACACCGTCGGCCGCCGCGGAATGCAACATCGCGAGCGCGACCGGGTCAGCGCCGAGGGTGAGCCCGCCGGCCGCGACGTAGTCCCAGTCCGCGGTCAGTTGCCGCAGCAGCTTGCCGATCAGCGGAGCGGCGGCGTGGTGCAGCGTCGCGCGCCGGAGATCGATGTAGTAATCAGCTTCTTTGCCGGAAGCCAGCGTCACTTTGCCGTGCACCACGGCCAGTTCGGTGATCAGCCTGGCCAGTTCGAGCTTCGCAGTTCGGTCCAACGCGGGATACGCCACGGCCGAGAGTCTTACACACGCCGTCGCGGCGCCTCCCCCATCGGTGCAAGTCATTCACCGAGCGAGACGGCGGTCACCGGGCGTGTCCGGTAATGTCGCGCGGATCGACGGCAACGGCTGTGAAGGGACCCTTCACGGACGCTGAGACCGTGAAGGGTCCCTTCACAGCACTGGAGGCAGCTGGCCCATCCGTCTACTTCGGACAGGTCCCGGTCCGGTGAGCACTACGTCGGCGGTCAAGTGGGTGAACCTCGCCGCCCGCCCGGCACACCTGCATGATCGCGAAGTAGGGTCCCGCGCATGGGCAAGCACACCAAGCGGATGCCCGGCTGCCTGCCACGGGTCGCCGTCGGTGCTGCCCCGCTGGCCCTGCTGGTGGTCGGCACGGCCACCGTCTGGGCGGAGCCGTCCCGCACGGGGATACCGCTCGACCTGCCGCAAAGCAGCTTCGACCAGGCCCCCAGAATGTACGACCAGTCGGTGACCCACGAGATGTACCTAGGCGAGCAGTTGTACCAGGATCCCTCCGCGACCCACCGGCCGCGCCTCGGCACCCGGCCGTTCAGCGGCGATGGCCCGCACCCGGCCCGGACCGCCGCCCGCACCACGGACACCGGCCGGTTCACCGGCGACCTGCGCGATGTCCTCGCTGCGGCCGAGCCTGTCACCGGCCGGTTCACCGGGACCCTCGACCTGCCCACGGACCGGCAGTTCGTCTCCGGCGACCTCGGCCTGCTCGCGGCAGCTGAGCTACCGCGGTCCTTCCGCGGCCAGTTCACCCTCGACGAGCTGGCCAGCACCTGGGTCGACACCGCACCCGACCCGGTGCCGACGCAGTCCCAGCCCGGACATCGGTTGCTGGACGACGACTGGGGAGTCTCCCGGGCCACAGTCGGGCCGGCCTGAGGCCGATCAGGGCTCTTCGTTCTTCTCCGGCTGTGGCGCAGGCACCGGCCCGGACTCGCCGGGATCGCCGAACGGGGAGCGCGGCTGCGGAGGAGCCGGCGGCTCGGCATCCCGGACGTCGGCCGCGGTCTGAGCCTGGACCGGGGTGGTGACCTGCGTGTCCGCCGGGGAAGTGGCGTGAGTGATCGCGCGCGGGTGGGATTCCCCGGTGCCGGAGGGGTCGAAGACCTGGGTGCGCGGGGCCGGTGTTCCGGCGCGCGGGTCGAGGGTCTGGGTGCGCTGGTCCGGGGTGGCCGAAGGGACCGTCGGCATGCCGGCAGCCGGGGTCCAGGTGCGGTTGCTGTCGTAGTCCTCGTCAAACGGGTCCACGATGTCCGCGATCTCGCCGAGGTCGCGCAGCAGCCGTTCGAGGCGGGACGGGCCGGCGCCGGGCACCACGCTGGCCAGCACCCACTCCTGCTCCAGCCAGGCGACGCCGACGTCGCCGCCGAGCTGGTCCGCGGCGTCGACCAGGTCCTGGGTGATCACCTGGCGGGCGCCCTCGGTGTCGTCGGCGAAGGCGTAGCGCTGGCCGATCGGGCCGAGCATCTCGGGCATGTTCTCGCGCTGGAAGGGCACGCTGGACAGCCACATCTCCACCGGCACGCGATGCGTCTTGTTGCAGCGTACGGCGACTACCACGGCCGGGATCTGCCCCTCGGACTCGATGTCGAAGATGAACACCGGGCGGCGGCCGTCGGAGGTGAAGGTGGACCCGGCCACGACGTTCACCGCGGCGTCCGCGCCGAAGTAGCCGATCGCGCCGCCGGACCACTGCTGGGGCAGCCGGTCGTCCTCCTCCACGAACTGCCATCCGCGCAGCTGGGCCCAGCGCTGCCGCTCACGGTTGCGCGAGCCTTCCTTGGCCCGGTCCGCAAAGAGCAGCCCAAGCCCCGCCACCAGCGCGACGGCGGCGATGACGAACCAGATCCACGCCGAGATACCCACGCCGATCAGGGTATCGCTGCCGGGCCCCTACCCCGGAACGCGCGCACCGTGTCGGCGCGCCCCTTTTTCGGGCCATCGCCGAATTTTGGGTCGATAAATCGGTTAATCGAGCCGAGTTTGGCCGGCTGTCCCCGGATCAGGTGACAGCCATCGGGGTCGGACGTGCTGGTCAGCGATGCTTACTGTCATCCGAGGAGGACCTGGGGGAGGGCTTTTCGCCGTCGTCCCGGTCCGGCGAGGTCTCCCATGAAGTCCGTTCGGTAAACGAAGTAGCTCCGACCCCCGAGAAGACGGTGGGCCGGTCACAGTGACCGGCCCACCGGCCTCAATCGACGCGGGACACGGTGAGCGTGTCCCCGGCGTCCATGTCCGGGGTGTCCACCCGGACCGTGTCGCCGTCGCGGACCTCGCCGGACAGCAGTTGCTTCGCGAGCTGGTCCCCGATCGCGGACTGCACGAGGCGACGCAGCGGGCGAGCCCCGTAGATCGGGTCGAAGCCGTTGAGCGCCAGCCATTCGCGGGCCGCCTCGGTGACGTCCAGGTTCAGCCTGCGCTGGGCGAGCCGCTTGGCGAGCCGGGCCACCTGAATGTCCACAATGGACGTCAGCTGCTCGGTGCCGAGCGCGTGGAACACCACGATGTCGTCCAGCCGGTTCAGGAACTCCGGCTTGAACTGCCGCTGCACGACGTCCAGCACCGCGTCGCGACGCTGTGTCTCGTCCAGCGCCGGGTCGGCGATCGCCTGCGAGCCGAGGTTCGAGGTCAGGATCAGGATGGTGTTGCGGAAGTCCACCGTCCGGCCCTGCCCGTCGGTCAACCGGCCGTCGTCGAGTACCTGCAGCAGCACGTCGAACACGTCCGGGTGAGCCTTCTCGACCTCATCCAGCAGCACCACCGTGTAGGGACGGCGCCGCACGGCCTCGGTCAGCTGGCCGCCCTGGTCGTAGCCGACGTAACCCGGGGGAGCACCGACCAGCCGGGCGACCGAGTGCTTCTCGGAGTACTCGCTCATGTCGATCCGCTGCATCGCGCGCTCGTCGTCGAACAGGAACTCCGCCAGCGCCTTCGCCAGCTCGGTCTTGCCGACGCCGGTCGGGCCGAGGAACAGGAACGAGCCGGTCGGCCGGTCCGGGTCGGCCACGCCGGCCCGCGCCCGCCGCACCGCGTCCGAGACCACCTGCACCGCCTGGTCCTGCCCGATGACGCGGCGGTTCAGCTCCTCCTCCATCCGCAGCAGCTTGCCCGTCTCGCCCTCCAGCAGGCGCCCGGCGGGAATGCCGGTCCAGGCGGAGACCACGTCCGCGACGTCGTCGCTGCCCACCTCTTCCTTCAGCATCACGTTCTGCTTGCTCGCCTCGTTCGCGGCCATGGCGGCCTCGAACTCCTTCTCCAGCACCGGGATCCGGCCGTAACGCAGCTCGGCGGCCTTGCCGAGGTCGCCGTCGCGCTCGGCGCGTTCCGATTCGCCACGGAGCTGCTCCAGCTGCTCCTTCAGCTCACGGACGGTCTCGATCGAGCCCTTCTCGTTCTGCCAGCGGGCGGTCAGCGCGGTGAGTTCCTCACGCTTCTCGGCCAGCTCGGCCCGCAGCGCGCTCAGCCGCTCCAGGGAGGCGGCGTCGTCCTCTTTGGACAGTGCCATCTCCTCGATCTCCATGCGCCGCACGGCCCGCTCGACCTCGTCGATCTCCACCGGCCGCGAGTCGATCTCCATGCGGATCTTCGACGCGGCCTCGTCGACCAGGTCGATCGCCTTGTCCGGGAGGAATCGCGCGGTGATGTAGCGGTCCGACAGCGTCGCGGCGGCCACCAGCGCGGCGTCGGTGATCCGGACCCCGTGGTGCACCTCGTAGCGCTCCTTGAGCCCGCGCAGGATCGCGATGGTGTCCTCCGGCGACGGCTCGCCGACCAGCACCTGCTGGAACCGGCGCTCCAGTGCCGGGTCCTTCTCGATGTGCTGGCGGTACTCGTCGAGCGTGGTCGCGCCGACCATCCGCAGCTCACCGCGGGCGAGCATCGGCTTGATCATGTTGCCCGCGTCCATCGCACCCTCACCGCCCGCACCGGCGCCGACGATGGTGTGCAGCTCGTCGATGAACGTGACGACTTCGCCCGCGGAGTCGGTGATCTCCTTGAGCACGGCCTTCAGCCGCTCTTCGAACTCGCCGCGGTACTTCGCGCCGGCCACCATCGACCCGAGGTCGAGGGCGACCACGCGCTTGCCGCGCAACGATTCCGGCACATCCCCGGTGACGATCCGCTGGGCGAGACCCTCGACAATGGCTGTCTTGCCGACCCCCGGCTCGCCGATCAGCACCGGATTGTTCTTGGTACGACGGGAAAGCACCTGCACCACACGCCGGATCTCGGTGTCCCGGCCGATCACCGGGTCGAGTTCACCCGCTCGGGCGCGCTCGGTCAGGTCGACGCCGTACTTCTCCAGCGCCTTGAACGTGCTCTCCGGATCCGGGCTGCTGACCCGCGCGGAGCCGCGCACCTTGGCGAACGCCTCGCGCAACGCGTCCGGGGTGGCACCGTGGCGCTTCAGCAGGTCCGCGACCTGGGCACCCTCGGTGGCCAGGCCGACGAGCAGATGCTCGGTCGAGACGTACTCGTCACCCAGTTCGGTGGCCAGCTTCTGCGCCTGCGTGAGCGACTTGACCGCGGGCGCGTCGAACTGCGGCGTCGACACGGTCGCGCCGGTCGCCGAGGGCAGCGCCTGGATGATCGGCTCAAGGTCCTTGTGCACCGTTTCCGGGTCGGCCCCGACCGCGGTCAGCAGCGGCGCGGTCGTGCCCTCGCCCTGCGCCAGCAGGGCACCCAGCAGATGGGCGGCCGATACGTGCGGATTGCCGGCCACGGTGGCCGCCTGCGCCGCGGACGAGATCGCCTGCTGGGTCTTCGTGGTCGGGTTGAAAGCGTCCATCCCTCACCTCATGCGTCGGTGGAAGTCTCATGTTTCGGTGGAAAGTGCAGGTGAACAGCCTGACCAAGGCCGTCCGACAGGTATAACGTCAGCAAACTTGAGTCTGTTCCGCTCAACTCTGAATCGGGCTCACAGCCCTCGTCGGCAACCTCGGTCCCAGCCTGCCCAGCCCCAGCACGGCGAGGCAAGAGCAGACACCGACCAGCACCCAGGGTAGCCAAATGGACACAGAAAACAACGAAACGACGGCCGGGGCGAGCACTTGCGCCATCGTGAACGCGTACTGGAACGCCGCCAGGTAACGGCCCTTCGCTTCGGGAGGCGCCGCGGCTTCAGCGAGCGCACCGCACCGTGGGCCGAAGACCAGATCACCTGCCGCGTACACGAGCGTCGCGATCAACATGTACGGCACTTGCCAGCTTCGCGGCACGAGAAGCACACCGAGGCTGACTGCGCACCACGCGGCGAAGAGCGCAGAGCCGGCGCGCATCGCGTCAATCCGGCTGAGCTGCCGCGTCAGCCGTAACGCCACCGTGCCGCCGAAGCTGGTGAGGACCGTCAGGAGAAGCAGAATCGCGCCGGGCAGCCACTGCGGGGCGTGCAGCCGGTCGAGAATGAACACCGGGGTGCCGATGAGGAAGAAGTCCAGCGACAGTCCGAACATCCCGGTTAAGAGGATCAACGCGAGGTATGGCCGGTTGCGCAGCACTCCCGGACAGCGGCGCACAATCCGCACGACGCGGCGAGCCGGGCGAACAAACGTCACAACAATGCCCGCTGCAACCAAGAAGGTGCCGACGTCTGCTATGAGCGCGATGCGGTAGCCACAGTCGTCAAACCAAGTCAGTAAACCGGACGAAGTCAGCCCACCGAGCCCAAAGCCGCCAGCGCGCGCCATTCCGACTTCAGCGAATGGACGGTCCTTCGGCACGTCGCCGGCAACCTCGGCGATAAGGGCGTACAGGCAACTGTGGAAGAGCTGCTGCCCTGCCCCCAGCAGTACCGACGCGACAACGACCCCACCGACGCCGTGCGCGAAGAGGTAGACGGTGGCACCGGCCGCCTGCATCAGTTGAGCACTGAGTACTCCGACGCGCGGCCCGGCGTGGTCTATCAGCCGGCCGGCCAACGGTGGCACCAGCAACCCCGCGGTAGTCCCCACCGTGATAGCTGTGCCCACCGCGACAAGTGGAACGCCGATCACGCGGGACGCATAAACCAGTACGAGCGGCAAAAAGAGACCGGATCCGAAGTTGTCGATCCCCATCGCCCCGAGCAGCGCGACCCGGCTCCGCGTCACAAATCGACGTTACCGCCGCCGCTGGCCATCAAGTCAGGTCCGGAAGGAGACATCGCGAAATGACCAAGAACCACTCCGAGTAGAGCGCGTTGCCCGAGACAGGTCACGCGGCCGGCCGATCATCAGTACAACCTTCCCCGGTTGGCCGCAAACTCCTCTCCCCGCACCACAGCTTGCGCCAACGGAGCAGCGTGCCACCCCTCGGTTCGCGCAGGGCCGCAGCTGTCGAGCAACAGGTCGTGCCACACCGGTGTAGCGCCGAGACGCACCGTCGACACTGTCGGCTGCGAAGAACCTGCTGTCGCCAGAAGCAAGTGCTCGCCCTCGGTACTCGCCGAGAGCGCGTACTCGCCCTTACTGCCCGTACGCCCCACGTCGACCTGACGACCCGCCAAGTCGGTCAGCGTCAGGACGATGCCGGAAACCGTGCGCCCACCGGTATCGAGAACTCGTCCACGCAACGCTGTGGTGACCTCCACCGGCTCTTCGACGGCGTCGGCGACCGGAGCCTCTGCATCGAGCGTACGTCGCAACGGCACCTCCTTGACGAACACCACCGCCAGGAGCGTGACCACGGCGATGACCCCGGCGTACAGAAAGACCGTGCCGGTCGAATCGCCGAAGGCGGCCCGTACGACCGGCTGCAGGGCGGCCGGCAGCGAAGCGATGTTGAAGGTACCGCCCCCGCCGTGCACGGCGACGTCGGACGAAACTCCCATGTGAGTCAACGACTTCGCGATGTTCGAGGCCACCTGGGCGGACAACACCGCACCGAGCGCGGACACCCCGGCCGCCCCGCCGAGCGACCGGAAGAAGGTGACCACCGAGGAGGAGGAACCCATGTCCCTCATCGCCACGGTGTTCTGGACCACCAGCACCAGGTTCTGCATCAGGAAGCCCAGCCCGATGCCGACCAGCGCGAGATAGCCCCCCATCAGGGTGAGATTCGTGGCGTGATCCACCGTGCTCAGCAGGAAGAGCCCGGCCACCAGGGAGGCCCCACCGGCGACCATGAACGGCTTCGTCCGGCCGGTCCGCGAGATCACCAGGCCCGCGCCGGTCGAGGCGATCGCCAGTCCCAGCACCAGCGGCAGGGTCATCAGGCCCGCGTGCGTCGGCGAGAAACCACGGGAGACCTGGTAGTACTGCCCGAGGAACACCGAACCGCCGAACATCGCGGTACCGACCGCGAGCGAACCGAGCACGGACAAGGTGAAGGTGCGGTTGCGGAACAGCCGCAGCGGCACCACCGGCTCCGCGGCACGCGATTCGACGAACACGGCCAGCGCGAGCGCGAGTACCGCACCACCGACGTAGGCCACGCTGGACCACGAGATCCAGGCGAAGCTCTGCCCGGCCAGCGAAACCCAGATCAGCAGCAGCGCCACGCCACCCACCAGCAGGGTCGCGCCGAGCCAGTCGATGCGCACCTTCCGCTTGAGCACCGGCAGCTTCAAGGTGCGCCCGAGCACCACGAACGCGATCACGGCGACCGGCACGCACACCCAGAAGCACCAGCGCCAGCCGAGCGGCGAATCGACGATCAGCCCGCCGATCAACGGCCCGGAAACGGTGGCCACGGCGAACACCGCGCCGGTGTAGCCGGAGTACTTGCCCCGATCACGCGGCGCGATCATCGCGGCGATGACGACCTGGATCAGCGCCTGCAGGCCGCCGAGCCCGATGCCCTGCACCGCGCGGTAGGCGATCAGCTCGGGCATCGAGCCCGCGATACCGCCGAGCACCGAGCCGAGCGTGAAGAGCACGATCGCCAGCTGGTAGAGCAGTTTCTTGCTGAACAGGTCGGACAGCTTGCCCCAGATCGGGGTGGTCGCGGTCGAGGTGAGCAGGGTGGCGGTGACCACCCAGGTGTACTGGCTCTGCGTGCCGTGCAGATCGGCGAGGATCGTCGGCAGCGCGTTGGACACGATCGTCGACGACAGCAGCGCCACGAGCAGGGCGAGCAGCAGGCCGGTGAAGGCCTTCATGATCTCCCGGTGGGGCATCGGCTCACCGGTGGCCGGGGGGCTCACCGGTGGCCGGGGTTTCCACTTCGCGTTACTTCACTTTCCCATGGTGCATTGGTCCGGCGCGCCGAGCGTGGCCCGCAGGTCGGCGTTGAGGGCGGCGAGCCGTTCGGTCAGGTCGGCGAGCCGGCCTTCGTCCCAGCCGCCGAGGGCGGTCTGGAAGAACTCCAGGTACCGGGCCCGCCAGCGCGCCAGTTCGGCCTCGCCCTTCGCCGAAACGCTGATCAGCGAGGCGCGCCCGTCCTCCGGCGCGGGTCTGCGGTCGATCAGGCCTGCCGTCTGCAGTTGCGCGAGCTGCCTGCTGATCACCGAAAGGTCGACGAGCCGGCGTTTGGCCAGCTCGGACGGCCGGGCCTCGCCGTGCTTGGCGAGATCGGACAGCAGCATGCCGGCGGCCGGGTGCAGCCCCGGTTCGTCCTGCCAGGCCTGCATCACCCACAGATGCTGAAGCTGCGCCGAACTCCGCAACTCCCGCAGCAGTTCGAGCCGGACATCGTCGGCAGAGCTCATCTGGGCTCCTCCCGGGCTGCTCGCCCAACTGCTTGTACGTTGCAAGTTTACGAGGGAAAGGTTGCGTAGGACAACTATCTATCCGGTGAGCTGCCCCACGCCGCCAACCGGCCGATAACCCGACCGGAGCAACGTTGCGAGCAACCCGCCGGAGTACGGCTACTCTGCGGACGAGCCGCGCCCGAGCCGGGGCGGTGGACCCCAGAAAAGGGAGAGGAGCGCGCGTGGCGCATTCCCGCGGAACGTCCGCGAGACGGCGCGAACCGAAGCCACCGGACCAGGCGGCCCGGCGTCCGTGATCACCCGCTCCCCATCCCTTCTCCCGACCGGTGAACGACACCTTCATGACAGCCGATTCGATCAGTCCCATCCCGCGCTCGGCAGCACCCCGCGAAGCCCCCGCCGCGGTCACCGCCATGGTGCGGCTGATCCGGGACACCTGGGCGCGGTCGGAGCCCTATCTGCCGGAGATCTCGCAGTTCTTCTACGGAATGCTGTTCACGCTCGCGCCGGCCACCCGCGACTTCTTCCCGATCAACATGGAGGTCCAGCGTGGCCGCCTGGTGCGTGCGCTGGTCCGCATCGTGCAGATGGTGGACCGGCCCGACGATCTGGTCCCGTTCCTGCGCCAGCTCGGTCGTGACCACCGCAAGTTCGGCGTCATCCCCAAGCACTACGAGGCGGTCGGCACGGCGCTGCTGGCGGCGCTGAAGAGCCATCTCGGCGCGGAGTGGACCCCGGCCGTGGAGCGGGCCTGGGCCGAGGCGTTCACCATCGTCGCGCGCGCGATGCAGGAGGCGGCCGCGGCGGACGTGAACCCGCCGTTCTGGTCGGCCACCGTGGTCGAGCACCGTCGGCTCACCTGGGATCTCGCGCTGGTGCGGCTGATCCCGGAGCAGCCCGTGCCCTATACCCCCGGGCAGTACATGAGCGTGGAGGTGCCGCAGCGGCCGAGGTTGTGGCGGTACCTGTCCCCGGCCAACGCGCCCCGCGCGGACGGCGGCATCGAGTTCCACGTGCGCGCGGTCGACGGCGGCTGGGTCTCGCGGGCGATCGTGAGCCACACCCAGCCCGGCGACGTCTGGCGGCTCGGCCCGCCGATCGGCCGGCTGGCGGTGGACCGCGAACGGTCCAAGGGCGTGCTGATGGTCGCCGGCGGCACCGGGCTGGCCCCGCTGCGCGCCATCCTCGACCACCTCGCGCAGTGGGGGGAGAACCCGAAAACCCGGCTGTTCTACGGCGGCCCGGCCCGCGAGGACCTGTACGACCTCGAAGACCTGCGCGCGCTGGCCGCGACAAACCCGTGGCTGTCGATCATCCCGGTCGTCGAACGCGGCGAGGACCTGCCCGGCTGCGAGCAGGGCACGCTGGCCGAGGCGGTGACCCGCTACGGCGCCTGGCCGGAGCACGACATCCTGGTGTCCGGCTCCCCGGCGATGATCCGCGCGACGGTGTCCCGGATGCTCGTCGCGGGCAGCGCGCTCGGCCAGATCCAGTACGACCCGTTCACGGTGGACTGAGAAAGCCGTGAAGGGACCCTTCACGGACGCAGAGTCCGTGAAGGGTCCCTTCACAGCGTTGCCAGCCGCGCGGGAAGGCTCAGCGTTTCTTGGGTTTCCAGACCACCAGCGAGGTCTGCTGCCGCAGCGGCACCAGGTCCTTGCGGTAGGACGCGTGCACCGCGGCGGCGGCATGTTCGGCGGCCGCGTACGCCGCGGCCAGCTCCTCGGTCAGCTCGTGCACCCGCGAGCGCAGCGCGTCGACCTGGTTCTCCAGCTCGATGATCCGCTTGATGCCGGCCAGGTTCACCCCGGCCTCCTGCGAAAGGCGCTGGACCTCACGCAGCAGGGCGATATCCCGCACGGAGTACCGCCGGCCGCCCCCGGAGGTGCGGCCGGGGGACACCAGGCCCTGCCGGTCGTAGGAGCGCAGCGTCTGGGCGTGCAGCCCGGACAGCTGCGCCGCCACCGAGATCACGAACACCGGGGTGTCCTCGTCCGCACCGTTCGGGAGTCCCGGAGTACCGCCGAACATCGCCGTCACCTGCCTTCGAGCAACTCGGTGATCTCAGGCCGCGGGTCGTGGCCCTTCATCGCCTCGGCGTAGCCCTCCAGCGCCGTGCGAGCCTTGTCGTCGAGCTTCGCCGGGACCGCCGCGTCCAGGGTGACCAGCAGATCGCCCTGTGCGCCGTCCCGCTTCTGGATGCCCTTTCCGCGCACGCGCAGCACTCGGCCGCTTGCCGTACCGGCCGGCACCTTGAGCGAGACTTTCCCTTCCAGCGTGGGCACCGTGATCGTGGTGCCCAACGCCAGCTCGGTGAAGTCCACCGGCACGGTGAGCGTGAGGTCGAGTTCCTTGCGCCCGAACAACGCGTGCGGCGCCACGTGCACCCGCACGTACAGATCGCCTGCCTGCGCGCCGCCGCGCCCCGGCTCGCCCTGCCCGGCCAGCCGGATGCGCTGGTCGTCCTTCACCCCCGGCGGGATGCGTACGGTCAACGTCCGGGTACGGGTGCTCACGCCCTCGCCACCGCACTCCGGGCACGGCTCGTCGATGATCTTGCCGCGTCCCCGGCAGTCCTGGCACGGCTCGGAGAACGCGAACGCCCCCTGGCTCCGGCTGACGAGCCCAGACCCGTTACAGATCGGGCAGGCCCGCGGCGAGGTGCCCGGCTTCGCCCCGTTACCCCCGCAGGTGCTGCAGGTGGCCGGGCTGGACAGCCGCAACGGCAGCGTGGCGCCCTTGACCGACTCAAGGAAGTCGATCCGCACGTCGGTCTCGACGTCCGCGCCGCGCTGCGGCCGGTTGGCCGTGCCCGCCGGACCACCGGCTCCCCGGCCCCGGCCGAAGATGCCACCGAGGATGTCGCCGAGGCCCCCGAAACCGCCCTGCTGCGCACCGGCACCGGCCTGGCCGAACAGGTCGCCCACGTCGAATCCGCCCGCACCACCGGGGCCGCCGCCGAAACCGCCGAAGCCACCCGGGCCGCCGGCCCCGAACAGGCTGCGTGCCTCGTCGTACTCCTTGCGCTTGGCCGGATCGGACAGCACGCCGTAGGCCTCGGACACCGCCTTGAACTTGTTCTCCGCGGTGGTGTTGCCCGCATTGGCGTCCGGGTGATTCTCCTTGGCCAGCTTGCGGTAGGCCTTCTTGATCTCGTCCGCGGTCGCATCGGAGGAGACACCCAGCTCTTTGTAGAACTCCTTGCCGATCCACTCCCGAGCACTCATCGGGTGTCTCCTCCTTTCCCTGCGAAACGACGGTTACTGCCGGCCGGACTCATCGATCGACCCGTCGAGCGGCAGCTCGCCGCCGACCGAACCGTCGACCGGCGCGGCCGCGGCGGGCTCGTGGTCGGTGACCCCGACCAGCGCCTCCCGCAGCACCCGGTCCCCGAACCGGTAGCCGCGGCGCATGACCACGGTGACCGTCGGGCCGGACACGTCCGGCGAGGTGTTGTGCTGAACGGCCTCGTGCACGTTCGGGTCGAAGACCTCGCCCTCGGCGCCGAACGACTCCAGGCCGGCCCGCTGCAGACCGCTGACCAGCTTGTCGCCGACCGCCTTGAACGCACCGGTGAGGTCGCCGTGCTGCTCGGCGCGCTCAAGGTCGTCGAGCAGCCCAAGCAGCTCGCCCACCACGGACGCCTTGGCACCCTGGACCACGACGTCCCGGTCACGCTCGACGCGCTTGCGGTAGTTGGCGTATTCCGCCTGCAGCCGCTGCAGGTCGGCGGTGCGCTCGGCCAGCTGCTTCTCGACGTCGGACACCGCGGTGACCGCGTCGTCGGCCGAGTCGCCGAGCGAGGGGCCCGAAGGCTCCTCGCCGGCCGGGACGTCCGCTTCCGTGGTCTCCGCAGCGGGCTCCCGGACCTCGCCGGTCTGCGGGTCGACCCGCCGCCGGTCACGCACGACCACCGGTTCCTCAGGGCCGGGGCCCTCGGGCTCGGAGTGGCGTGGGGTCACTTCTTCTCGTCCTCTTCCACGATCTCGGCGTCGACCACGTCGTCGGCCTTGGCCTTCTGCTTGGCACCACCCGCGGCACCGGCGTCGGCACCCGCGGCGCCCGCAGCGCCCTCGGGACCGGCCGCACCGGCGTTCGCGTACAGCGCGCTGCCCAGCTCCTGCGAAGCCGTGTTCAGCTTCTCGATGGACTCGCGGATCTTGGCCGAGTCGGTGCCCTTGAGAGCCTCGTTCGCCTCTTCGATCGCGGAGTTCACCTTGCCCTTGAGCTCCTCGGGCAGTTTGTCCTCGTTGTCCTTGACGAACTTCTCGGTCTGGTAGACCAGCGTCTCGGCCTGGTTGCGGGTCTCCGCCTCGTCGCGGCGGGTCTTGTCCTCTTCCGCGTGCGCCTCGGCGTCCTTGACCATCCGGTCGATGTCCTCCTTCGGCAGCGCGGAGCCACCGGTGATGGTCATCGACTGTTCCTTGTTCGTGCCGAGGTCCTTCGCGGTCACGTGCACGATGCCGTTGGCGTCGATGTCGAAGGTGACCTCGATCTGCGGCACCCCGCGCGGGGCGGGCGGCAGGCCGGTCAGCTCGAACATGCCGAGCTTCTTGTTCGCCGCGGCGATCTCGCGCTCACCCTGGAACACCTGGATCTGCACGGAGGGCTGGTTGTCGTCGGCGGTGGAGAAGATCTCCGAGCGCTTGGTCGGGATCGTGGTGTTGCGCTCGATGAGCTTGGTGAACACCCCGCCCTTGGTCTCGATGCCCAGCGACAGCGGGGTCACGTCGAGCAGCAGGACGTCCTTGACCTCGCCCTTGAGCACGCCGGCCTGCAGCGCGGCACCCACGGCGACGACCTCGTCCGGGTTCACGCCCTTGTTCGGCTCGCGCCCGCCGGTCAGCTCCTTGACCAGCTCGGCCACCGCGGGCATCCGGGTGGACCCACCCACGAGCACCACGTGGTCGATGTCGCCGACCGAGATGCCCGCGTCGCGGATCACGTTGTTGAACGGCGCCTTGGTGCGGTCGAGCAGGTCCGAGGTGATCTTCTGGAACTCGGCGCGGGAGAGCGTCTCGTCCAGGAACATCGGGTTCTTGTCCGCGTCCACGGTGATGTAGGGCAGGTTGATGCCGGCGGAGTTGGAGCTGGACAGCTCGATCTTCGCCTTCTCCGCGGCCTCGCGGATGCGCTGCAGCGCCATCTTGTCCTTGGTGAGGTCGATGCCGTTGGAGGCCTTGAACTTGTCGACCAGCCACCCGACGATGCGCTCGTCCCAGTCGTCCCCGCCGAGGTGGTTGTCCCCGGAGGTCGCCCGGACCTCGACCACGCCCTCGCCGATCTCCAGCAGCGACACGTCGAACGTCCCGCCACCGAGGTCGAAGACCAGGATGGTCTGTTCCTTCTCGCCCTTGTCCAGGCCGTAGGCCAGCGCGGCCGCGGTCGGCTCGTTGACGATCCGGAGCACGTTCAGGCCGGCGATCTGGCCGGCTTCCTTGGTGGCCTGCCGCTGGGCGTCCTCGAAGTAGGCCGGGACGGTGATGACCGCGTCGGTGATCTCCTCGCCGAGGTAGGACTCGGCGTCGCGCTTGAGCTTCATCAGCACGCGCGCGCTGATCTCCTGCGGCGTGTAGTTCTTGCCGTCGATCTCGTTCTTCCAGTCGGTACCGATGTGCCGCTTGACCGACCGGATGGTCCGGTCGACGTTCGTCACGGCCTGGTTCTTCGCCGACTGACCGGTCAGCACTTCACCGTTCTTGGCGAAGGCGACGATCGAGGGGGTGGTACGGGAGCCTTCCGAGTTGGCGATGACCGTCGGCTCGCCGCCCTCAAGGACGGCGACGACCGAGTTGGTCGTGCCGAGGTCGATGCCGACCGCTCGCGCCATGGTGCTTCCTCTCGTATTGGCAGCTCTACTGCTATGGTTCGTGACCTGCGTTTTCGGGTCGGCCTTGAGCCTGCCCGTAGCAAGTTGTACCGGTTGCGCGCTCGGCTCGTCAACCAGACTTGAGCCGAGTCCGCTCAACCTTCATGTCAGGATAACGGGCAGGCCGGGGTCCTTGTTCCCGGAATCACCGGCAGACCGCCCCTCGATCGGGTGTGACACCGCTCACCAGGTAGTTCACCTCGGCGGCGACCGCGCACGGGGAGTTGTACAGGCCGGTATGTCCGTCATCGAGCCGGGTCAGCAAGCTCGACCCGTCGATGCTCGCGGCGAGACCTCGCGCCTGACCAACTTGTCGTAACGGGCGAGTACGTCCTGGCCGTGCAGCGCGCACTCCGAGGAGCCGTGACACCACGATGAGAAGCGGAGTAGCGAATCTTCCGTTGCCGCTGCTTCCTCGATCATCGCTTGCCGAATGGGGCGCGCGTGGTCCACGGCGCCGGCGAGCACCATCCGGTCCACGCGGTCGGGGTGCGAAGATGCGTCCACCGCACCAAGTTCAGTGCCGCAGGGCAGACCGAACCAGGAAACCCACGGTTCCTCCAACGCATTGCGAATCGCGTCGACGCCCTCGGCCGCGCTCTTCGTGCCGGCGTGCCCGAGCATCGGCCCGGTCTTGGTCAGAGTGTCTTCGCCTGCAGCACGGTTGTGCTCGACGAAGGCCGCGTACTCGGCGCGGGTCGACGGGAAGCGATTCAAGCCGGTGTCGTACAGCTTTGCCGGCGAACAGGTGATTCCCGGCCTGCTTTCCGGAACACCGCGCGGATCGAAGCCGACGACGTTGAAGCGTTCGTACAGCGACTCCGTGCCGTCCATACGAGGGAATGCGTCGGTGCAGTGATCAGTGGGGAGCAGCGTTAAAACAGCGACAGCGAGGTTCATGCCGGCCGCACCGCAGCGGCCGGGCGGGCAGCACGGTGGTCCACTTCGCTGCGTACCCCCACCACATCAGCGACCTGGACGGCGCCTGGCGGCACATCGACCCGTACGACCGCCACCGGCGCCGCAGGCGCAGGCGCCGGCTCGTGGCTGAACGCGGCGGTCACCACGAAGGCTCCGACAGCGCCGGCCAGCACGGCCGCGAGCAACCGCGTTTCGATCTTGCGCATGGTGCGTGTTCCCCCCTGTGGGAAGTTTCAGGCGGCCTTGACCGTCAGACGGCCACTGCCGGTGTTCAGGTCGAGCGTCTTGGATTCAGGACTGGCGTTCTGCAGGTATTGCGGGATCTCTACCGAGCGGCGTCCGCTGTCGGAGTCGCCGGTGACGCGGTACGACCCGGCCGGTACTCGCACGTCGACGCTGCCGGAGTCGGCCTTCACGGTCACGTTGGCCGGCTGATCGAGCCCAAGCTCCACGCGCCCGCTGTCGACGGAAACGTCGACATTCCCGCGTACGCCTTCCGCCTTCACACGGCCGGAACTGCTGTGCACCTTCAGGTCGCCGACGTTGCGTACGTCGGTCGAACCGCTGCTGAGGTTCAGGCTCACCGGGCCGGCGACGTCGGCAACCTGCGCTTGCCCCGAGTGCGAAGTGACGTCGACGCTGCTGACCCCCGCGACGTCCAGCGCGCCCGAGTCGATATCGCCGGTGACGGGGATGCCAGCCGGAACCACGATCTCAAAGTCGGCACTGCAGTTATGGCCGCAGTCACCTAGTACGAGCTGATCGTCCTCGACCCGGTAAGCGTCGCCGGGATCCGAGCTGAAGTGGTACTGCAGCTTCTCCTTCACCTGTACCGGCCCGCTACCCGTACGGACGCGTACGTCACCCGCGGCGGCCGTCAGCTTGACCCCGTGGATCTGCTCGCTGAGGGTGGCTTCGCGGGTGACCGACGACGCAACGCCCCAGCCGAAGCCGATCGCCAGTCCCGCGCCGATCACGACGATGCCGGCCAGCGCCAGAATCGGGCGTGCCATGGTTCCTCCCCCTGGTGCGTCCTTGCGGTCCCGGACGACGTTAAGGGCACCGGCACCCCGGCGACATCCGGTAAACCCCCCGAAACATCCCTGAGGCGGCACCCTCGGGGCCAGGGTCCTAACCTGACGGGCGAACGGACTTCCCGCGCTCAGGAGGATCGATGCCCCAGCCGTCCAACCCCTACGACTTCCTGCCATCGGTGCCCTCGTTCACCTTGCACAGCACCGACATCGCCGAAGGCGAAACGCTCGCCAGGCCCCACCTGTCCGGCATCTTCGGCGCCGGCGGCGAGGACCGTTCGCCTCAGCTGTCCTGGAGCGGCTTCCCCGAAGACACCCGCAGCTTCGCCGTGACCGCGTACGACCCCGACGCGCCCACTGCGAGCGGCTTCTGGCACTGGGCCGTGTTCAACATCCCGGCCACCGTCACCGAACTGCGCTCGGGCGCAGGCGACGCCTCTGGCTCAGGCATCCCCGAAGGCGCCGTCACCCTGAAGGGCGACGGCGGCGTACGTCAGTTCCTCGGCGCCGCCCCGCCTCCCGGCCACGGCCCACACCGCTACTTCTTCGTAGTGCACGCCCTCGACGTCGACACCCTCGACGCGGACGAAGACACGACGCCGGCGGCGCTCGGCTTCACCATGTTCGGCCACACGCTGGCCCGCGCGACCCTGACCGCCGTCTACGAGAACAAGGGCTGAGCGCACCTCCCCGTGGCCTCCGGCTGTGAAGGGACCCTTCACGGACGCTGAGTCCGTGAAGGGTCCCTTCACAGCTTTCAGCGCGGCTTCAGCAGGTAGTCCACGACCGGGCGAAGCTCGTCCGCGGACGGCGGCTCGTCGTCGATCAGGCCCTGGATGAGGAGCCCGTCGATACCGGCGAGGAACACCCGGAAGGCCACCTCGTCGTCGTGACGGACCATCGAGGTCAGCACGTCGAGCCAGCGGCGCGCGGCCGGGCGCAACTCGGGTTTGCGCGCAGCCAGCAGGTACAGCTCGTACTCGGCCATGGTGCGGCCGCGTCGCGGCCCCAGCGCCTCGGCGAGCAGCCCCGCAACCTCTTCGGCCCCACGGCTGCCCCGCGAACGAGCGCGGTCGATCATCCAGTACACCTCCGTCGCCATATCCCGTGCGCACGAGATGAGCGTGGCGACAAGCAGGTCGTCCAGCGACGAGAAGTGGTACGTGGTGGACGTCGTGGGTACGCCCGCTTCGGCAGCGACAGTGCGGTGGGTGACTCCGGCGACGCCGTCGCGTTCGATAACCCGCAGCGTGGCCTCGATGATCTCGGTACGTCTCTTCTCACCGCGTACCTTGCGACCGTCGGCCTGGATCTTCACGCCTTGCTCCCCAACTCGATCAGCACCACACCGCCGATCACCATCAGGATCCCGGCGATCATCGCCAGGTTGATCGGCTCTTTGAGGAACAAGACACCCACCAGCGCCACCAAGGCAACTCCAGCCGCCGCCCAGACCGCGTAGACGACACCGATCGGCAGCCCTGCCTTCAGCACTTGCGAAAGCGCGAAGAACGCGAAGCCGTACCCGGCGATCACCAGGATCGAAGGCCCGAGCCGGGAGAACCCTTCGGAAAACCTCAGCGACACGGTGGCCGTGACCTCCGCGGCGATGGCCAGCGCGAGGTACAAGTAGGCACCCATAGGAGAGAAACTACCTGAACGATCGTCCCAATAGCCAGCGAGGCGTGCACCACATCAGTGGGACTTGGGACCGTCCAACCGATTACCCATCAGTAAGAAGCGTTACCCTGCTCCGCAACCGGCGCCTCGCGCACCGGCCACCACCACACCGGACGAAAGGCACCCGACGATGGGCGCGGTACAGCTGACGCTCGGGGGGATCTCCGTCCTCCTGGGCATCATCGCCTGGGGAATGTTCAGCGCGACCGTGGCCCGCTTCGTGCGGGTGATCCGGCTCGGCCAGCCCGACACGACCCGCAACGGGCCGTTCACCGCCCGGCTGGTCACCATGGTCAAGGAATTCGCGGTCCACACCCGGATGGCCAAGTTCCGTCAGGTGGCGCCGTGGCACTGGATGGTGATGTGGGGCTTCCTGATCGGCTCGCTCGCCCTGTTCGAGGCCTACGGCGAGGTGTTCGTGCCTACCTGGGGCTGGCCAGTGCTGGAGGACTGGGCACCGTGGAGCCTGCTGATGGAGCTGCTCGGCGTCGGCACCGTGGTGGGCGGGATCGCGCTGGCAATCATCCGCCAGCTGAACCACCCACGCCGCGCGGACCGTCAGTCGCGCTTCGCCGGCTCGAACTTCAAGTGGGCGTACTTCGTCGAGGCTGTCGTCATCGTGGAGGGCATCGGCATCATCGGCGTACGCGCCGCGAAGGCCGCTATGCACGCCCACGAGACGCCCACGTGGGCCGCCTTCGTGTCCAACCCGCTTAGCTGGGCGCTGCCTTCGTCCGCGGCCCTGGTGTCGGTGTTCGCCTTCATCAAGCTGATGAGCGCCACGGTGTGGCTGATCGTCGTCGCGCGCACCATGACCATGGGTGTGGCCTGGCACCGGTTCAGCGCGTTCTTCAACATCTACTTCAAGCGCGAAGCGGACGGCGGCGTCGCGCTCGGCCGGCTGAAGCCGATGATGAGCAAGGGCAAAGTCCTCGATCTCGAAGAAGCCGACCCGGACGAAGACACCTTCGGTGTGGGCGCGATCGAGGACTTCAGCTGGAAGGGCTGGCTGGACTTCTCCACGTGCACCGAGTGCGGTCGTTGCCAGTCGCAGTGTCCCGCATGGAACACCGGGAAGCCGCTGTCGCCGAAGCTGCTCATTACGCAGCTGCGCGACCACGCGTACGCGAAGGCGCCGTACCTGCTCGCGGGTGGCAAGCGTGACATGGCGGGCGACGAAGTCGGCTTGTCTGGCGACAACATGTACGCGGGTATTGACGTCCTCGCGATCGCGGAGTCGCAGAAGGCACTTGTCGGCGACGACGGTGGCGTAATCGACCCGGACGTGCTGTGGTCGTGTACGTCCTGTGGTGCCTGCGTGGAGCAGTGCCCGGTGGACATCGAGCACGTGGACCACATCGTGGACATGCGGCGTTACCAGGTGATGATCGAATCCTCGTTCCCCACCGAGCTGAACGGCATGTTCAAGAACCTGGAGAACAAGGGCAATCCGTGGGGTCAGAACGCCAAGGACCGTCTGCAGTGGACGGAGGAGCTGGACTTCGAGGTGCCGGTCTTCGACGGCGATCTCGGCGATGTGGAGTACCTGTTCTGGGTCGGCTGCGCGGGCGCGTTCGAGGACCGCGCGAAGAAGACCACCCGCGCGGTGGCGGAACTGCTGCACATCGCGGGCGTGAAGTACACCGTGCTGGGCTCGGAAGAGACCTGTACCGGTGACCCGGCACGCCGTGCGGGCAACGAATTCCTCTTCCAGATGCTCGCCCAGCAGAACGTCGAGGTGCTGAACTCGGTGTTCGAAGGACGGGAACGCAAGGCGCGCAAGGTCGTCGTGACCTGTGCGCACTGCTTCAACACACTCGCCAACGAGTACCCGGAGCTGGGCGGCCAGTTCGACGTCGTGCACCACACGCAGTTGCTCAACCGCCTGGTGCGGGAGAAGTACCTGACCCCGGTCGCGCCGGTCGCCGAGGACGTCACCTACCACGACCCGTGCTATCTGGGCCGCCACAACAAGGTCTACGACGCACCGCGCGAGCTGGTCGGCGCTTCCGGCGCGACGCTGCGCGAAATGCCGCGGCACGGCGACCGCTCGATGTGCTGCGGTGCCGGCGGCGCGCGGATGTGGATGGAGGAGAAGATCGGCAAGCGGATCAACGTCGAGCGCGTGGACGAAGCGCTCGGCACCGCGCCGTCGAAGATCGCCACCGGCTGCCCGTTCTGCCGCGTGATGCTCACCGACGGCGTGACATCGCGCCAGAGCGACGGTGTGGCGAGCGAGAAGGTCGAGGTCGTCGACGTCGCGCAGTTGCTGCTCACCGCCGTGAAGCGCAAGCCGGAGCCGACGCTCGTCCCGGCGGGCGCGCCGTCACTCGACGGCCCGGACCCCGAGCCGGAAGACGAGCCGGAGACGGCGACGGAGGAGAAGCAGGACTGACGGCTTTCCCATGGACGGCCCCGCCCTTCGGGAGGGGCCGTCTTCGTTCGTGGCCGATGCGCGCACAGCACAAGAGCTAGTCTGCTGCGCGTGAGCGAGCAGGACGAATCCGCCGGCGGTGAAAGCACCCTCACCGTCGTGCTGGCAGGCGCGGTGAACCTGGCCATCGCGGCAATGAAGCTGGCCGCGGGCATCATCACCGGATCGGGTGCGATGTTGTCGGAAGCAGCGCATTCGGTCGCCGACACCATCACCGAAGTCCTGTTGCTCACCGCACTGAAGCGGTCCGAGCGACCGGCAGATCGCATGCACCCGTTCGGGTACGGCAAGGAGCGGTACTTCTGGTCCCTGCTCGCCGCCGTGTCGATCTTCACCTCGGGTGCGGTTTTCGCGCTGTACGAAGGATTCACCACGGTCTTCGGGCACCCCGAGGAGCAGACGAACCCGATCGTCGGGTACCTCGTGCTGGCCGCCGCGTTCTGCCTCGAAGGGATTTCCTGGTTGCAGGCGGTACGCCAGGTGCGCCGGGACTCCCGCGCCGAGGGCCGGTCGTTCTTCGGCTATTTGAAGCTGATCGACGATCCGGCGCCGAAGACGGTGCTGTTCGAGGACTCCGCCGCGCTCGTCGGCCTGTTGCTCGCGTTCGCCGGCATCGGCCTGCACCAGCTCACCGGCTCGTCGATGTGGGACGGGCTGGCCTCGATCCTGATCGGCGTGCTGCTCGTATGCGTGGCCTATCTGCTCGGCCGCACCAACCGCGGTCTGCTCATCGGCAGGCAAGCAGAGCCGCGGCTGGTACGCGGCGTACGCGACCACCTGGTGGCCGCGCCCGAAATCGAAGCGCTGGTCGACCTGCAGACCATGGTGATGGGCACCGACCACGTACTGGTCTGCGCCCGCATGGACTTCGACGACGCACTCGGTGCTGCCGACGTGGAACGCGCGTGCGTACGTCTGGCCAGTGAACTGAGCGAGCAGTTCAACGACGTACGCGAGGTGTTCATCGAGCCAGTGCCACGCACCGATCCGACGCTGCGCGCAACCGTCCTGGAGCGCTACGGCGACCTGCAGCGGCCGATCGAAGACACGCAGTAGTCCGGGGGATCAGCCCTTCCGGCTGTTGCGACGTCGCGTACGCACACTTTTCCGCGCCCGCCAGGTAATACGCACGAGCAATGCGCCAGCTCCTAGCAGCCCGAGACTGACCAGTATGCCGTCCCGAAGGTCGAGATCGTTCCCGTCGACCGGCCGGGCTACCGCCATATCCACTTGCCCTTCGGCAGTCGCCTTGACGATGAACGG
The DNA here is from genome assembly GCF_003600245.1 of Amycolatopsis panacis. Taxonomy (NCBI): domain Bacteria; kingdom Bacillati; phylum Actinomycetota; class Actinomycetes; order Pseudonocardiales; family Pseudonocardiaceae; genus Amycolatopsis; species Amycolatopsis panacis. The sequence continues at coordinate 83,445 of NZ_QZFV01000087.1, read as the reverse complement.
GTTCGCTCCGTCCACTTCGGGCACTACTTGTACGGCGAATCGTCCGTGTGTCGGGGCTGTGGCGCTCCGGGTCCAGTAGTGCCTTATACCCGGCAGCAGCCGATGCCCGTCGACGGTCAGCGCGGAGGTGCCGGTGTTCTCAGCAGCGACCAGGAACGTGACGGTGGCCCCTGCCGCCGCAGTTGGCTCGCCGCGCTCAGTCAGCCGAAGGGTCGGGTTGGCGACGTTGGGGCGTACTGGGGTTTGGGCTGATACCAGTGCGCCAGTGCCTGCGACGCGGGCGTCGGCTGGGTACGCGGCGTCTCGGGTTGCGCCCTGGGCGTCAGCGCGCGGTGTCGTTTGCGCAGCAACGTTTCGGCCGGTCGCTGTGACGGTGCCTGGAGTGGTCACTTCACAGGCCAGTGGGGCTGTGGTGGCTCCTGGGGCAAGTTCGACTGGTTCGCTTGCGCAGCCGGGACCGGTCACCCGGACGTCGGCTAAAGGCACGTCGCCGGTGTTCTTCGCGACGGTCGTGACCGGGCTCGGGTGACCGGGGAGCACCGGTCGCGGTGGCGGTGTGGCGGTGACGGTCAGGCCGGGACCGGTTACGTCGGTAGTCGTGGTGGTGCCGTTCACGACGGTGTGGCCGGTCTCGTCGGTTGCCGTGACGGTGTCGCGGCCGCTCAGGTCGGCCCGCGCCGTCTGGGTGCAGGCGCGAGTTGTGTGCGCGCCAGGTTCGAGTGTGCGAAGCGTGAACGAGCAAGCCTCATCAGCGTCGTGAAAGGTCACCTCGTGCAGCGGCGAGTCTCCGGTATTGCGCACAGTGGTCACGTGGGTGACCGGGTCGCCAGGGCGGATCGGCTGGTCCAGGTGTTCCCGGCGGAGCTCGACCGCAGGATGGAGCACGCTGAAGTCGGCCTTGGCCGTTGCGGTGACAGGAGCACCCGACGGGGGAGTCGCGGTCACAGTGGCCGACGGATCACCGGATCCAGCAGTGGTCACGCACGGGTAGCGCTGGATTCCGTTGACGGGCAAGGTCTCAAACCGACGTGCGCAGTCTGTCGCATGATCCGCAGAAACGGTGACATCGTGCAACTCCTGGTCACCGGTGTTGGTGACGATCACCTCGAACGGCAGCGACTCACCCGCGCGGAACGGCCCGCCGGACGCCCGCTCGACCACCGACACGCTCGGCTTCAGCACTACGAACGACGCCTGCGCGGAGGCGCTGACCAGGCGTTTCGTCGGATCGGCCCCGCTGACCTTCGCGATGTTGGTGAAGCCCGCCGCCCCGGCGACCGTAGTGCACTGATACGTCTCCTCGGCGTCCGGCGCCAGTCGTGCCACCTGGTGCGCACAGGACGTCGTCCGATCGTCCACAACGGACACATCGCTGAGCGGCACATCGCCAACGTTCTTCACCAGTAAGGAGAAAGTGACCTTGTCGCCCGAATGCACCTGGTACGGCTGAGCCTCCTTCATGAGCGCGATCTCCGGATGGATCACGTCCACGGGCGCACCGGCGGACGCGGTCACGGCCCGGTTCGTCGGGTCGTTCGCGGTGACCGCCGCGGTGTTGGTGAAGTCGTCGGGACCGGCTTTTACGGTGCACTGGTAAGTCTGCACGGCCTGCGCGGCGAGCTGGTCGAAAGTCTTGTCGCAGCCGGGATCTTTTACGGTCACCGACGTCAACGGCACATCACCGGTGTTGGTGACAACCAGCGTCACCGTGAGGTCGTCGCCCACCCGAGCGATTGCCGGGCTCACCGTTGGGCGGACCGTAATCGACGGATGAATCACGTCGATCTTCGCGGCGGAGGTGACCGACAGTTGTGGTCCGGTCGGTGGAGTGCCGGTCGCGCTCGCGGTGCTGACCACATCGTCGGCAGGCGCGGGTGCCGTGCAGTCGTAAGCCTGCTTCACACCGGCAGCCAAGGTGTCGAAGGTCTTCGCGCACGTTCCCTGGTCAGTCACCTTGACGGCGCTGAGTGGCGAATCACCGGTGTTGGTGACCGTAAGTGTGAAGGTGACCGGATCACCGGTACGAAAGGGACCACCGTGCACGGTCTTCTCCAGCGAGAGACCCGGGTGCACCACCGTGAAGACGGTATCCGCCGCAGCGTTCACACCTCCACCGAGCGGATCGGCCGCACTGACCTTGACGGTGTTCGAGTAGCCATCGTGGCCGGCGTATGTGGTGCAGCTGTACTCATGTGCTTGGCCTGGCGTCAATCCCGGCACAGTGGTCGCGCAGCCTGGTGTCTGATCGTCCACAACGGACACTTTGACCAACGGGACGTCGCCGCTGTTGCGCACAGTGATCGTGAAGGTGACTTGGTCCCCTTCACGGACCTGAGCCGACGAGACCACCTGCGTGACCGCGACTGCCGGGTGGATCACGTCGACCTGCGCGTTCGCCGCGGCGCTGACCTGTCGGCCGGAGAGGTCGGTACCGGTCGCCGTCACCGTGCTCGTGAGGTCGTCACTCATCGGGTGCGTGCAGGAGTAGGTCTGTTCTGCTTTCGGCGCAAGCGTTCCCAGTCGCTTCGCGCACTCCGGAACCGCCGGATCGGCCACTACGGCGTCGCGGAGTTCGACGTCTCCGGAGTTGCGCACCGTCACCGTGAACGTCGACGTCGCACCCGGTCGCACCGTCGACGGGGAAGCACTCTGCGTGATCGACAGGGCCGGATGGATCACGTCGATCACCACCTCCGCCGCGCCGCTCACCGGTGGCCCAACCGGCGTCCCGGCAATGATCTGCACTGCCTCAACCGCATCGTCGCCAGGCGCGGTCACCGTGCAGTCAAACGCCCACTTCTCGCCCGTACCAAGGGAATCATGCCCCTGTGCACAGCTCTCGACTGGTTGCCCGACGACCTTCGCCCCGGTCACGGAGAGTTCGCGCAGCGGGACATCACCGACATTCGCCGCAACGACGTGAACTCGCACGCTGTCGTGTTCCCGAAACGGTCCATCTTGGACGGTCGCGGTCAGGCTCACCGCCGGATGCTGCACCGTGAAGGAAGCCCCTGCCGAACCAGTGACCGCACGACCGGTGGGATCATCGCCGGTTGCAGAGACCTCGTTCCCCAACCCGTCCCGCCCGGCCACCGTAGTACAGGTGAAGGTCTGTTTCCCTTGCGCCGCAAGGGTACCGAGCACGCGAGCGCACCCAGGAACCTGAGTATCCGCCACCGTGACGTCATGCAGCCCGGCATCACCACTGTTGCTCACGGTGACAGTGAACGTCACTTCGTCCCCTTCGCGCACCTGCGCGGGCGCAGCTGCCGCGGTTACCTGGATGGCGGGATGGATTACGTCCACGTGCGCGTCCGCCGTCACCCGCAGTATCCGTCCGAGCTGATCCTTACCGCTCGCAGCGACGGTATTGGTCGCGTCGTCGGCAGGAGCCAACTGCTCGCACTGGTAGGTCTGCGCTGCCTTCGACGCCAGCGTGTCGAACTTCCGGACGCAGCCCGGCACGCTGTCGTCCGCCACTGCTACTTCGTTCAACGAGACATCGCCGGTGTTGCGGACCGTGACGGAATAGGGAACTCGGTCCCCTTCGCGCACCACTGCCGAAGCCGGGGCGACGGTGACCTCCAGCGCCGGATGGATCACCTGAACCATCGCCGAGGAGGTCGCGGTGACCGGCTGACCGGAGAGGTCGGTACCCGTCGCAGTCACGCTGTTCGTCGTGGTCGACGATGGTTTCGCCTTGCACGAATAGGTTTGCTCAGCCCCAGGCTGGAGAGCGCCGAAGGTCCGCGAGCACGCAGGCTCGGCCTGGTCGACAACCGTGACCGGCCTGAGTGGACTGTCGCCAGTGTTGCGGACGGTAACGGTCCAGGTGACTTGGTCACCTTCGTGCGCCACAGGTGGCGCCGCCGTCTTGGTAACGGTCAGACCGGGTGCGATGACGGGGACCTTCACGTCGGCACCAGCAGTGACCACCTTGCCAAGCGGGTCAGTACCCCGTACCTCGACGGGCCCGCCACCAGTCGGCACCGGAGCGGTGAGGACACACGTCGCGATCGACGACTTGCCCGGTGCAAGAGTCCCCATCGTGCTCGTGCACAAGGGTTTCTTCGCATCAGCGGCCTTACCCGGCGATGCCTCGGCGGGATCCGCCATGGTCGCCGTGACTTCGTGGAGCGGCACGTCGCCGGGATTGGCTGCGGTCAGGGTGACCGTCACGGGATCGCCGGCACGATATGCGGGCTTGTCGACTTGCTGGCTCAACGTAATGGCAGGGTGCAAGACGTCCACGCGACTGGTCGTGCTCGCCTCGATCGGGTCACCGAACGTGCTGGTTCCGGTAACCGTTGCAGTGTCGGTGAAATCCTTGTCCGGAGCGGTCACCGTGCACTGGTAGCTCGTCGCCGCACCGGCGGCGATGTTGCCGATCTTCTTGGCACAGACGGGAAACTGCTCGTCGCCGACCACGACATCGCGAGCGTCCAGGTCGGTCGGATTCGCGACGCCCACGGTGAACGTTACTTGATCGCCAGGGTGCACACGGGACGCCGAGGCGTGCGTCGCGAGGTGCAGATCCGGTACCGGTACGGAAAATGCCAGGCCGGCGCCGACGAAGTCGTCACCCGTGCTGCGAAAGGACAACCGCGCACTGGTCGCCCCGACCGCCACCGCGCCAGTGTTGAACGATTTCGCATCGACCCCGAAATTGTTCGACGAGGAAGGTTTCTTCGCACCTTCCGAATTAGCGATGAAGAAGTTTTCTCGCGCACCTGTTCCAGGCTCCGCTACCGCTGCGTCGTTGAGTAACAACTGGTCGCCAGTTGTTCCCCAGTCGCCACCGTAGGCAGTCACGCCCACGTGCGCATCCGCGACCGCGGCTCGAAAACCGCTGATCGTAGTCGTCGCCACCGGGTCGCCAGGCCCCTGGTGGAGATGGCCGTCGTAGACGTAAATCGCACGTTTCTCCGGCGCATACTCCGGATCCCGCTGCGGGTAGGCGTACACCAGCGCCACTGACCAGCCGCCACCGCAACCCTTGCCGACCGCGGTCCAGACGTTGGCCGCGGTCAGCTCCACCGGCTTTCCCGTGGCCACCCCGGTGAATCGACTCGTCACATCAGCATGGGCGGAATAGTACGAAGAATCGTCGAAAAAGGCCTGCGGCGCAAATTTTTCCGGCGCTGAACCGCCGACGGAAAACTGCACTTCCTGCTTCGACGGCGTGCCCGGCGGACGGGCGCAGCCGGAAGCCGTCGAACCACCCCAGTTCAGCCGGGCGAACGCGATTTTCGCCCCCGGCGGGACGGTCACCTGCGCGGTCGAGGAGTCGAACGTCGCCGGGTCGGAGTCCACATCGGACCAACGCAGCGCGAAGTCACCGGCGGGACGTTTCGTGGTGCGAGCGGCAGCTTTCGCGCACTCGGCGTCATCCTCCGCGCACTGCACGACGCTGTTTCCGGCGTACCGGAAATCTCCGTACAACATCTGGTGCCAGCTCTGGCCGAGGGACCTGCCCGTCGCGGCTTGTGCGTTCGGGGCGAGCAGACCGGCCAGCAGGCCGAGCACCACCAGCAGACGTTTCCCGGCCGAAACCATGCCCGCGAGCCTGGCACGAACCGGTGACGTGGAGATCCTTTCCTACCCGGCCGTGCGACGAAGTCACTCCGCAGAGCGACCGGGGCGGCGCTTGGGTTACTCGTGGGTGACGATCACAGCCCGATCGGACCGCCCGGTCACGGTCCGAAATCGCCCGAGCGGACCTAGCGCCAGGTGTCCACGCGATGGAAGTTCTGGTACGCGCGGCTCGGCGTCGGACCGCGCTGGCCCTGGTACCGGGAGCCCGCCTCCGAGGACCCGTACGGGAATTCCGCGGAGCTGGACAGCCGGAAGATGCACAGCTGGCCGATCTTCATCCCCGGCCACAGAGTGATCGGCAGGTTCGCGACGTTCGACAGTTCGAGCGTGATGTGCCCGGAGAAACCCGGGTCGATGAAGCCCGCCGTGGAGTGCGTGAGCAGCCCGAGCCGGCCGAGCGAGGACTTGCCCTCAAGCCGGCCCGCGAGGTCGTCGGCCAGGCTGACCTGCTCGAACGTGGCGCCGAGCACGAACTCGCCGGGGTGCAGCACGAACGGCTCGTCGCCCTCCTTCTCGACCAGCGAGGTCAGCTCGTCCTGCTGCAGCTGCGGGTCGATGTGGGTGTACTTGCTGTTGTCGAACACCCGGAAGTACCGGTCGAGCCGGACGTCGATGCTGGAAGGCTGGACCATGCCGGAATCGAACGGGTCGATGCCGAGCCGGCCGGCGTCGAGCTCTTTGCGGAGGTCACGGTCACTGAGCAGCACGGACAGAGCGTATCGGGCGGCCGGCCGGAACCCGCGGGTGTCCCTCCTCCGGCGCCGTGCCCAGGGACTTCCCGCCGCCACCCAGCTGATCATGCGTGACCTCAAGCGGCACGATCCCGCTCCATCAACTCGTTCAGCCGCTGCCGATAGCGGCGACGGCCAAGCTCACCGAGCCGTTCCTGCAAAGCTGTCGCACCGGGCACGAACGGCCGGACCGTTTCGGCCACGAAATTCGCACCCGCCCCGAGCACGACGGCGGTCTGCGCAATCGGGTCGTCCGGCAGCCCGAGGTAGTCCGCGTTGCCCCGGCCCAGCACCAGACGGCTGATCGAGGCGTGCACCCGGACGTTGACGTGCGCGAGCACCCGGCCCGCCGCACCACGGCCGTCGCCGATCGCGGTATGGCTGGCCACCAGGGCTTTGGCCAGGCGTTTCGTGTCGTCGTCCGGGATGAACTCGGTGGCGGCCAGCAGCCAGAGCAGGCGCCAGGCGTCGTCCTCGTCCGCCGGCAGCAGCTCGCCGGGCACACCCACCAGCCAGCCGACGTAGCGCCAGAGGTGCAGGACGTCGGCCCTCTCCTGCGCCGAATACCGCACCCCGAGCAGCTCCGCGCCGGCCAGGTAGACCAGGGAGAAGAGCAGTAACGTGCCCGCCGACTGGACCTCGTTGACCGGCCGGTCCCAGCTTTCGTAATCCCAGTCGGCGCGACCGTTCATCGCCCGCCGGACCTGCGCGTGCACCAGCCGGATCCGCAACGCGGCCTGGTAACCCTCACCGTGCCGGGCCAACGCGCCCGGCGTGGTCACGTCGATCCACCACGCCGCCGTCTCGAACAGCCGGTGAACCGTGCGATGCTCGATCTCCCCCGTCCCGACCAGGGATTTCGTCGCCCGCGAGGCAAAGTAGCCGCCCATCAGCGACAGGTCACCAAGCGGAAAGAGCCCGAGCAGCCCCGCCCGGGTGATCGCCCGCGCACCACGGTCGAGCCGCTCCGCGTCCACCCAATACGGCGTACCCTCGACGTGGGTGAAGAAGGCCCGCAACTCATCCGGCGCCTGCTCAACCCGCCCGATCCCCTCGGCCAGCGCGCGGTTCACCAACTCCCGCCCACGCCGATCCCGCTGCAACCACTCGACGACGTCATCCGCGAGCCGATCCTGCCGCTGCGCAAACTCCCTGAGCCGCGCGATCTGCGCCTCGTCCACCCTCCGCGCGCCGCGCCCCCGCGCCCGCGCCACCAGCCCGAACGCGCCCTGCCGGAACAGCACCTGCTCGTCCACCGCGAGCCCACCTCCTGACCGACAACAAGTGTTGTCACCGGTCTCACGCACCGTCAACCCACGCCCGCTGGACAGCCGGACGGCGGGGTTGTGTATGCTGGCGAGGCACTGCGGATGTAGTTCAATGGTAGAACATCAGCTTCCCAAGCTGAATACGCGGGTTCGATTCCCGTCATCCGCTCAGATGGTTGTTTTAGCAGCTCAGAAGGGGTGCTTCCCGATCTTGGGAAGCACCCCTTCTGGCTTTCTACGGGTTGTTCTAACAACATCCCAGCAACATCACTCGGCGGCTCCATTTTCGGGCTTTCCCTTCGGACGCTCGGTCCGCCGGTGCTCTTCGATGAGCTTCGACAGTGTCTCGGCGATCCGCTCGCCCGCCTCGTCCGTCGCACGCTGGTAGATCAGGGCCGCTCGCATGTCGTCGTGCCCCATCCTCGCCATCAGGTCCTTGGTCGACATCCCAGCTTTGGACGCCCACACGTTGCCCGCGTGGCGCAAGTCGTGAAAGTGCAGCCCCTTCAAACCAAGGTCCTCCACGACTTCTGTCCACTTCGACAGCTGCGCGAAGTTCGGCCGCCGCAATGGATTGCCTTTCTTGCCCGTGAACAACAACGCATCGTCGTCCGGCTTCACGAACAACGCCAGGTGCTTCAACAGCAGCGGTCGAACCGCGTGCGGCACCGTCACCGTCCGAACACCTGCCCGCGACTTCGGCGGCCCAGCCGACAGCCCTTTCCCTGGCACGTCAACGAACGCCCGGGTCACCCGGACCGTACTGGCGTTCTCCGCCAGGTCGCAGCGCCGCAACGCGGTCACTTCTCCGTAGCGCAGCGAGGTAAAGGCCGCCAGCAGAACCATTGCGCCCCAACGGTCGGGGACCTTCGAGGCCAACTCGAAGACCTGCGCGACCGTGACCAATGGACGCTCATCTGGATTTTCCTTGTCCGCACCCGGCACCTTGCAGGGGTTCCGGGTGATGATCGCGTCCGGGTCCACCGCAGTGTTCAGGACTCCGCGCATCAGTCGATAGCACTTCGCCAGCACCGACGTCGAGACACCTGCCGCCAGTCGCTCCGCTCGCCATTGTCGAATGACCGCAGCCGACAACCGCCGCAACTCCGTTTCTCCGATGTAGGGCGCGATGTGTTTGCGCAGCAACCACCTGTACAGCTCTGCGGTACGCGGTCGAAGTCCCGGACGTTCGTCGATCCACTTCGACGCGTACTCGCCCAGCGAGATCTTGCCGCGCTCCGGATCCGTCCAGTCACCGGCGATGATGACCGACTCGACGTTGTTCAGCCAACGATCGGCGTCCCGCTCCCGCTTGAACCGGTGCGGAGCGAAGTGCCGCCGACCATCCGGTCCGAGGTAACTTGCTTGGTATTCCCCGAGATTGGTCTTGCGGATGCTCCCGAAGCGGCGCTTCCGTCCTTTGTTGTTCGGCATCTCACGCCACCTTTCCCAGATCCTGCAACACCGATCCGTGCGTGATCGGCTCGACCCGGCCGGACTGCATGAACTCCTCCAGATCAGCCACTGCCAGCCGCACGTGAACGCCTGCCTTGTGGAAGGCAATCCGCCGTTCCGCGATCAGCCGTCGCACGAACCGGACTCCGGTGTTGAGGTAGTCGGCTGCCTCGTCGACCGTCAGATACTTCGTGTCCATTGCTTCCCCCTTCCCGATCAGGCCGCTTGCCGAGTTGCCGAAGTTTCCGGCGGACTGGCGGCCAGTAGGGCGCGGTCGTATTCGGCCTTCCATGCGATGCGTTCGGCGATCGCGTGCATCACCAGATGCGGCCGAGGCGGCACGTGCGGGTCACCGGCATCGACCTTGCGCCAGACGAGCCGGGCCGGATCCGGTTGCGGCTTCTCAATTCCCACCGCAGCAAGCGCGTCCAGGACGAAGCCGCGCCGATCGGCCTTGTGGTCCACGAGCGTCTTTCCCGACCACTTGCGCGACACCAGCACCCGGCGACCGGGCAGGCCGAGGGTGGTGCGCCGGTGTGCCCGGCCCTTGCAATGCCCCGGGGTGGTTTTTCCGTTGGCTCCCTTGGGCTGGATGCCGTAGAGCAGCCACACCGCGCACCGAGGGGAACAGGGCGTGATGGCCAGTTCGGCGAACAGCCGGTCGTGGTGGTCAGCCAGCGCCGCCGTTTCGGCCTCGACCACTTCGCCCGTGGACTTGGTGAGGTACTTCGTCAGGTAACCGATGTGGCGGCCAGCCTCTTCGCTTCCGCCGAGGATGCCTTTGGAGTGCACCTGCCGCCCAAACGTCGCCACATGCGCTGGGGTCTCGACCTCGTCCACCGCCTCGTCCCAGGAGACCAGCGGTTCCCGGGTGGCGGGGTCGACGAACCCGCGTTCCGGCCCGTCCCACGAGGGCATCCGGTCGGCGTAGACGATCTGGTCGTGATTCGGCCACCAGACCTGGTGGTAGGTGGCTTCGGTGACTTGCCGGATCGCTTCGTGCGGCACCGTTCCTCGGATCGCGGCGTGCAGATGCGGCGCGGTCCGCTTCTGCGGCTCCACCGTCGCGAAGTACTGCACGTCCCAGCCGACGACCCGGCGCAGGTTCTGCCACCACCGATCCACCAACGCCGAGAAGTGCACCGCGTCCCGCGCCGCCCGCCGGTAGTCATACGCACTCGGGTTGACCGGCGAGCCGTCACCGCGGACCGGACCATAGGTGTCGCAGGTCAGCGTGACGAACATCGACGGCCGGAACCGGCCCGCGTACTCCCGCCCCACCGTGGTCTTGGCGACCTTCCGCCGGGGCAGGTTCGGCGCGTCCTGCCTCCGCTTCGTCGACCGCTTCACTACTTTCTTGGTCGGCAGGTCGATGGAGGGCAGGCGGCCCCGGACACCGAGTTGCCGAAGTTCTTCGTCAACCCCTCGGATTTCCTCGCGCAGTTCCTCGGCCTCAGCGGGATCCCGATCGGCGACTTCTCGATACGAGGCGACGAGGTCCGCCCGGAACGTCAGTAGCTCCGTTTGGTCCTCGGTCGGTTCGTCCGATGCCAGATCGGGTTCCTTCGTCATGTGCCAGCCCTCGCGGCATTGGACTTGCCGCAGCGCCTTGGCCTTGCGCGCACACGGCAGGCAGACGGATTCCACAGTGGACCCGCATGGCACCGGCACGTATCGGACCTCTCCGGTGTCCTGGTCGCCGACCTCCATCGTGAACGGCCGCACGCACACGCCGTGCTTCTCTGCTGTGGCGCGGATGACGTCGTCGGCAAGGGGTGCGCGCATTCGCTCCGCGCGCGTGGTCGTGTCGCTCATCAGGAAGCCACCTCCCCGGGTGCGGTCCAGTCCCGCAGCAGATACACCGGCATGGCTTGTTTCGCGCCCGCAGGAAGATCCGGGAAGGTGCGCGCGTCGAACGGAACTGCGCCGTAGACCCGCACCGGAATTCCGCAGGGGGTGCGTCCGGTGATCGAGAGATGCACCGAGTCGCCCCCGCGAATCCGCCAGAGCGAGGCCGTGACGTCATCAAGGGTGTTCGCCCAGACCAACAGGGCACGAGCAACCTTAGGTAGCCCGTTGACGTCGAGTTGCACCGAGATCGGCCGGGACCACGCCGAGACGTCCAGGGACGAGACCGGCGGGAGCTGGTGCAGGTCGAGGTGGTCCCGGATGGCGTCGAGGAAGACCATCAGCGAGTTCATGCCGCCACCCCCTGCACTCGGGAGCGCAGATCGGCACTGCCGCCGTTGGTGACGTAGTCCTCCAGCGCCTTGACCGTCTCGTCCGGCACCCAGCCCGCGCGGACCCGCAGCGGCTCGCGGATGCCTTCGCCCCACACGTAGCCGACACCGGCTTCCGAGTCGCCGATCCGGTTCGCCCACGCGCCGCGCTCGTACGCACCGTCGCCGAGCACCATCCCGACGTGGTTCTTGGAGGTCACGCGCAGACAGACGCGGCGAGTGAACAGCTCCCGCACCGGAACCGTGTCCTTGGTCGGTTCCTGGACGTAGCCACGGACCGAGATCCCGAGCGCCCGCCCCTGGGTGGTGAGCAGCGCGACCCGTTCCACGATCGCATCCCGGGTCTTGCGGTCGGTGTACTTCGTCAGTGCGCCGACTTCGTCGAACTCCAGTAGCTCCAACGGATACTCCGTCGACACCGGAATCGTACGCACGCGCCCGGAGAAGGCCCGCTTCCGCGACTCCATCTCGTCCACCAGGCCGTCGAGTACCTCCAGCGCGTCCTTGCCCGACACGGCGTAACGAGCGAAGATCCCACGCCCGTAGGCGAGTTCCATCCCCTTCGGATCGATCCCGGACATCCGCACCACGCCCGAACGGATCGCCGACGCGGCCGAGACCAGCGGGCACCACATCACCGAGTTCTTGCCCGCACCCGACGCACCAGCCGTCAGGATGTGCGCACCAGCGCCGAGCAGCGGAACGTGCCACGCCTTGCCGTACTCGGTCCGTCCGGCCCACACATTGCGCAGGTCGACCCCGCCGGCCTTGGCACCGTCAGGCAGGGGCGGGCACGACACCACCGAGGACAGCCGGTCATGTCGCTGGAAATCGACGGAGACGACGTTGGGTTCCAGCTCCCGCACCTGGCAGCGCGCGACCTTCCGCGCTACCGCCAAGGCCCGCGCGGCTTCGTCGAAGTCCTCCGGCTTCTGACCAGCCACCAGCTCTACCCGCACCTCGTCCCACGAGGCACCGGAACGGACCTTGCACACCTTCGGCGTCCGGGCCGACGAGGTCCCAGCCGATGTGCGGGTCAGCGTGCGACGACGACCGACGAGGTTCACGTTCACCACGACTGGCAACGCTTCGTCCCGCACCGACAGCCCGCAGGCGTGCAGCCAGGCCGGAAGCTTGCGTCCGTAGACGAACCACCGCGCCCACCACGAACGCAGGAACCGCCAGCACCACTGGTCAAACGACACCGGGCCGACCAGCTGCCAAACACCCAGCGCAAGCCCGACCCCGCCGAGGATTGAAGCAAGCGAGACCCAGCCCGCCAGTTCGCACCACACATAGATCCCGGCCACGGTCAGGCTGGTGCGCCACCGCGTCATCACTTGCGCCAGCACCCAGAAGGCGGCCTTGCACAGCCACCACAGGGCGACAAACACCACCGCAGCCGCCGCCAAGACCTCCAGCACGGACGCCAGCGCCCGGCCGATCTTGTGCAGCACCCACACACCGAGCCCCAAGAATCCCAGGGCCGCAATCAAAAACCCGGTCGACATGTGCATCACCGACCACCCCGCACCGAGGTCAGATCGAGCGGCAGCACGCCCAAGCACGTCGCACACTTGGTCTCGCCGGGCAGCAGCTTCGCGAATCGCTTACAGGAAACGCAGCGCGTCCGGGTGACCCCCGTTGACACGCAACACTTGTCATCGTTTAGCGTTGTCATTGTTCACTTCCGCTGGTTGTGGACAGCGCAGGAGCGGCAAGGTTGGTAGCCGGATTCCGCTTCTGCGCCTTACATTTCAGGATTTCCGCACGAGGACATGTTTCATCGCCACACGTCCCGGCGTGCGTTTTTATTGCTGACGTTGCGTTTTCTTCAGTCTTCTTTGGACTACTTCCGCTTCGGCGACTCCTCCGGAGAGAGGGAAGCCAGGCGCTCAGCTTCGGCGTCCTCCCGGTTGGCCCAGTAGGTCGCCTCGTGGTGGTGCCAGCGGTCCGTGTCTGCCACGGCGCGGTACATCCGCGCGTTCTCCCGGTGGAACGTCAGCCACGTCGCCGTGCCCGCGTCCGCCGCAGGCCGTCTCTTCATCGCGGAATCGTGCGCCTCGCGCAACGTTGTCGGGTCAGTCTTCGTCGTCATGAGCCTGCTCCGTCCGTGCGTCGAGGACGGCCGCCAGCTGGTCCGCGCCGTCGCGGAGCTGGCGAAGGAACGCCGCGAACGCCCGCCACTGCGTCGGATCGGTCGGCGGAGTGATCGCCAAGCTGTCCTTGTCGAGGTAGAGCACCAAGCCGGGCAGGGCTGCCGGGCCAGTGAGGTGCATTCCCGCCACCGCTTCCGGGCCAGGCGTCCAGGTCGCGTTGAACGTCACCGTCTTGTCCTTCCTTGCGCTGCCAATGGCGTGCCTGGTCTTCGAATGCCTCCGCCGCGGATTCGATAGCGGCCAACATCCACCAAGTCAGGCCTTCCCGCTCCGCCGCGATCGCCCGCCAGGCCGAAGCGACGGCCCGCGAGGCGTGCGCCATGACGGCCGCCGACCCGTTGTCGCCCCGGCCCGCACGAGCCGCGAATTGCACCGGTCAACAGGGGTCAACGAGGGCACGTAGCGTGCAGGGACACCCCCAGGTCAGGGGCACTTTTCAGGCCCTTACGGCTGGTTCCCAAGCTGAATACGCGGGTTCGATTCCCGTCATCCGCTCTCATGAAGAAGCCCCAGGTCACACGGTGTCTATTGTGGACCTGGGGCTTTTTTATGTTCGGCCTTCATTTCTTCGGGTGCCATAAGCCGATTGGGACAGGCTGACCGTTCTGATCTTTGCTATCGCCCGGGGTGCCGCCCCCTTACAACCGCGGCCGACAAGCTCGGACGACAGCGATCTCCTTGTCGACGCCCAAGTCTCCCGATCAGCGCCAAGCGTGCGTCGGCAACTGGCAACATGCAGGTTCGGGGCGCCAGGCGCCTAGGTGAGACTTGCAGCGGATCGTCTTCCCGGCTAAGATCGTTCTCACTATGACCGGTTCCGCCTACTTCGGTAGGTCCAGGGCCGGTCTTCATTTTTTGTGGGACGGGCGTACTTGGACGGGGCAGTCAAGCAGTACCAACCCTACGACCAGCAAGTCGGCCTGCTGGCCCAGCGCGGGATGGACGTCGGGGACCGCCATGATGCCGTCGCCATACTGCGGCGAGTCAGCTACTACCGTCTCAGTGGCTACTGGTACCCATTCCGCAAGCAAGCTGCGACGGGGCGTCATGACGACTTCTACCCTGGGACCCGGCTAAGAGACGTCGTCTCGCTCTACGACTTCGATGCAAGACTCCGTGCGGCCACCTTCACAGCACTTGCCCCTATCGAGCTGGCGATCCGTGCGCTGCTCGGTCACGAGCTGGGAAAAGTCGACCCTTGCGCGCACCTCGACCCCGGCAAGCTTGGGATCACTGCACAGAGCGGTGCCGGTTACCGCTGCTGGCTCGATCGGTACAAGTCGGGGCTACACCAGTCCCGTGAAGACTTCGTCAAACACCACCACGAAAGGTACGGAGGTCGGTTGCCGGTCTGGGCCGCGGTCGAGCTGCTCGATTGGGGAGCTTTGACGTACCTATACGGGTTCGCTCCTCGTGGCGTCCAGGACGAGGTCTCCGCCGCGTGTGGACTAAGCGCGCCGCAATTGACGAGCTGGCTCAAGGCGTTGAACGTCGTACGCAACACCTGCGCGCACCATGGTCGCCTGTTCAACCGCGTCCACACGATCACTTCGAAACGGCCAAAGCCGGGGGAGCACCCGGACCTCGACGCGGCGACGACGAAGTGGAACCGGACCTTCGGTCAGTTGACGCTGATTCAGTTTCTCCTTGATCGACTTCAGGTGGGACGGAAGATCCTCCTGCCGACCGTGCTCAAGGGCTTCCCGTCTGTTGACATAGTCCCGATCACGCACCTGGGTGCCACGAGCGACTGGCAGAGCACGAGCAAGTTGTGGTGCGTCTGAACCCATATCCGTTCCGGACACCCCGCCTACCGAGGTAGCCCCGCCGTCGCCAGGACATGGCGACGGATCGCCCTGTCCTACCGGCTGGTCTGCGCCCGGGACGACCGTCGTAGGCGGCACCTGCGAGTGCCGTCCGGTGTCTGGCTCTGCACACAGTGTGAACGCATGCTGTGGGACGTGGACACCTTCGCCGTGCACAGCTGTCGACCGGCAGTCTGAAGTCCCAAAAGCCAGGCACCTAACGGCTATCCGCCCGAATCCTCCCCCGACAAAAGCTCGGCAAGGCGTTCATCGGTCATTCTCCGCCGCTGGGCGACCTCGCCGTCGAACCCGTCGGCCACGGCCGCCAGGCGCTCCAAAGACTTCGCCGGAGACCAGGATGCCTTGGCCAAACGTGCCGAGATGTCCGCATACGGGGCGGCCTGCTCGTCGATCAAAAAGACGCCGACCCCGTGGTGCGGGCAATACACGGCCTCCGTGTCGTCCCGCAATTGGTAGTGGCTGAACGCGCCTTCGGCCACGGCCTGGCTCGGTACCACTCGGATCCGCAGCGTCTGCGAGACTCCGATCAGGTCCATGAGGTGCCGCACCTGCCGCGCCATCACCTCGGCGTCGCCGAAGTGGTTTGCCAGCGTTTCCGTCCCTACGAACATGTCTGCCTCGATCGCGCCCGCGCCGAACAGGATTCGGTTGCGGTCCAGGCGATTCTGCACGACCTGTTCCAGGTCATCCCCCTCCCGCAGGTCCGGGCCGAGGGCCAATCTGGCGTAATCGGGGATCTGCACCAAATCGGGAATCAGCAGGGGAGCCCACACCGTCATCGACACCGCGACCCGCTCGTGCGCCACCAAAGTCGTGTAGTGGGTCGGGTCCGCCTGCGTGCCGGGCGTGAACCAGCTCGGCCCGGCCAAACCCCGGGCCAGCGACATGATCCAGGCCTTCCGCTCACCGGTCACGCCGAGCGCACCCAGCACGCCCGCCACCTCCTCCGGCGTCGGGACCTGCCGGCCCACCTCCCACTCCGAAAGCAGCGCCGGGTTCACCCCGATCCGGCGCCCCAGCTCGGGTACCCCGAACCGTTTCTCGACCCGGGCATCCCGCAACGCCGCGCCCAACCCTCGCGCTCGCGGCGTCGGCATCCCCATGCCTCGCATAAAGCCCGTCACCTCCACCCCGCGGATCGTGCCTGTCTGCACATCGCTACACGCATATACGCCGGTTTACCGGCGTCAGCAACCGCAGACGGCCCCCACGGAGCGGAGATCAGCCCTCGACCAATTCCCAAGGAGAACCCGGGGCAGAGCGGTCGAACACCTGCCCGGGAGCGGCCCGCAGCACGCCGACGACATCCGGATACAGCCGGGTGACGTGCTCCAGCTCCAAGCCTTCCACCTCGAAGTCCTCCTCCTCCGGGACCTCGAAGCCGACGAACAGCCAGGAGCCGTCGGGTTCGCGGACGACCTGGCGAACGGCGCGGGCCGGCGCATCCCTCGTCGTGGGGATCTCCGTGAGGGCGGTGCTGAGCTGGACCTCGTCCACCGGGGAGCCGGGATGCTGCCAGGCGGCGATGCGGGCTTCGCGGATCTCGCGGTCTTCCGCCACGTCATCGGAGTCGGCGACCGAGCTGAGCAGCCAGGTCGAACGGTCGGGGTCCCAGTCCGCGGCCATGCCGGGAGGCAAGGGCGACAGCGCCGTGAGGTGGGGCAGCAGCTCGACGGCCTCGCGCAGGCTGAGGGCGCCGAACAGCCGGCGGTTCACGTCCATATCCTCGTCGAACTCGGCGCCGTCGCTGACGAACCAGTCGTCGTCATCGTCGAGTACCGCGAAGGCCAGCCGGGCCGGGTCCTCGACCAGTGCGTGCGCGATGATCACCGGCGACTCCGGGTCCTGCCGCAGCGGCCACTCGTCGGACATGCTCAAACTCCCCGCGTCGGAATCGGTGTGTGTTCCTATCTCACCAGATCGGGGGAACGAGACGGTACACGCCATCACCCCGTAATTCCACGCGCGTTGGATTATGCTGGACCCATGGTGCTGCCCGCAAAGATCGCCCGGTTCAACCGCAAGGTCACCAACCGGATCACGAAACCGTTCGCCGGGGTCCTGCCGGGCTTCGGCGTGCTCGTACACCGCGGACGTCGGTCCGGCCGGGAGTTCCGCACACCGCTGAACGTGTTCCGCACCGGTGACGGGTTTCTCGTCGCCCTCACCTACGGGCCCGATACCGACTGGGTGCGCAACGTGTTCGCGGCCGGCGGCGCCGAACTTCAGACACGCGGCCGGACCTACCGCGTCACGGAGCCGGAACTCCGGCACGACGAGTCTCGCCGCTCGATGCCTGCCGGGGTTCGGCAGGTCCTCGGCCTCGTCGGCGTGACGGATTTCCTGGTACTGAAAACGCGCGCGGACAAGCGGGATTGACCGTCCACTCCAGACTGTCCGAAGTGGACGGCCGAGGTCGCTACCGCCCCACCCGTCGCCTGCCGTAGAGCCCGGCCGCGAGGCTGACCCCGACCACTGCGAGCGCTACCTGGGTGATGATCTCCAGCCAGTCGATTCCCTTGGTGTTGGCGTAGCCGAGGCCGCGGGCGATCGCGGTCCCGACGAAGGCCGCGACGATCCCCACCACGATGGTGAGCCAGATCGGGATGGATTGCCTGCCGGGTGCGAACAGCCTGCCCAGCACACCGAGGATCAAGCCGATCACGACGGCGCTGATGATGCCGGATACAGCCATCGGAATTCCTCCTCCGGGTCGTTGCGCACCGGGTACCCCGGATTGACCGGTTCACCCAGAATCCGCTCGACCGGCGGATAAGGCCAGCCCAGGCCCGGGAAGTCACCCTGGCGGGAGAACGCCGACGGCGGACCCGGCCGGGAATCCCGGCCGAATCCGCCGCGAGCAAGGAGACCGGTCAGAAGGCCGCTTCGTCGACCTCCATCAGGGCGTTGTCCGCGGCCTCGACGATGGCGCGCCGAGCGGTCAGCTCGGGCAGCACGGTCTTGGCGAAGAAGGAAGCCACGGCCAGCTTGCCCTCGTAGAACGGCTTGTCCTTGGCCGAGGCGCCGTTGTCCAGCTTCGCGACGGCGATCCCGGCCTGCTTGAGCAGCTGCCAGCCGACCAGCAGGTCACCGACCGACAGCAGCAACCGGACCGTGTGCTGACCGACCTTGTTGACGTTCTGCGGGTCCTGCTGCGAGGACGTCAGGTAGCCGATCATCGAGCCCAGCATGCCCTGGGTGTCCTCCAGCGCCTGCTTGAGCAGCGCACGCTCGTTCTTGAGCCGCCCGTCGCCGGTCTCCGACTCGATGAACGCGGTGATCTCGCCGGCCAGGAAGGTGAGCGCCCTGCCCTTGTCCCGCACGACCTTGCGGAAGAAGAAGTCCAGCGACTGGATCGCGGTGGTGCCCTCGTACAGCGAGTCGATCTTCGCATCGCGGAGGTACTGCTCGATGGGATAGTCCTGCAGGAAGCCCGAGCCGCCGAGCGTCTGCAGGGACTGGACCAGCTGCTCGGTCGCACGCTCGGAGCCGACGCCCTTCACGATCGGCAGCAGCAGGTCGTTCACGCTGTGTGCGAGCTTCTGCGTGGTCTCGTCGCCTTCGCCGGTCCACAGCTGGTCCTGGAACGACGCCGTGTACAGGTAAACCGCGCGCAGGCCCTCGGCGTAGGCCTTCTGCAGCATCAGCGAACGGCGGACGTCCGGGTGGTGCGTGATGGTCACGCGCGGAGCGGCCTTGTCGAGCATGTTCGGCAGGTCCGTGCCCTGGACGCGCTCCTTGGCGTACTCCAGCGCGTTCAGGTAGCCGGTGGACAGCGTCGCGATGGCCTTGGTGCCGACCATCATCCGCGCGTACTCGATGACCTGGAACATCTGCGCGATACCGTCGTGCACCTCGCCGAGCAGCCAGCCCTTGGCCGGGGTGCCGTGCTGGCCGAAGGTCAGCTCGCAGGTGGTGGACACCTTGATGCCCATCTTGTGCTCGACGTTGGTCACGAAGGTGCCGTTGCGCTCGCCCAGCTCGCCGGTCTCGCCGTCGAAGTGGAACTTCGGCACCAGGAACAGCGAAAGTCCCTTGGTGCCGGGCTTGGTCTCGATGCCGAGCCCCTCGGGGCGGGCCAGTACCAGGTGCATGATGTTCTCGGTCAGGTCGTGCTCGGCCGAGGTGATGAACCGCTTCACACCGTCAAGGTGCCAGCTGCCGTCTTCCTGCTTGACCGCCTTGGTGCGGCCGGCCCCGACGTCGGAGCCCGCATCCGGCTCGGTGAGCACCATCGTCGCGCCCCAGCGGTGGTCGAGCATCAGCTGCGCCCACTTCCGCTGCTCTTCGGTGCCGTTCTTGTGCACGACCATCGCCATGTCCGGGCCCGCGAGGTACATGAACAACGGGGCGTTGGCGCCGAGGATCAGCTCGGCCGCGGCCCACTGCACGGTCGGGGGCATGCCGAGGCCGCCGAGTTCGTTGGTGAGGCCCAGCCGCCACCACTCGCCGTCCAGCAGCTGCCGGTAGCTCTTCTTGAACGACTCGGGGAGCTGCACGCTGAAGGTCTTCGGGTCGTACACCGGCGGGTTGCGGTCCGCGTCGGCGTAGGACTCGGCGAGCGGGCCGGAGGCGAGGTGGTTCAGCTCGGACAGCACGCCCCGAGCGGTCTCCTCGTCCGAATCGGCGAGCACGCCCTTGCCGAGGCGCTCCTGCACGCCGAGTACCTCGAAGAGGTTGAACTCCAGGTCGCGAACGTTGCTCTTGTAGTGGCCCATGTCGTCACTCCGTGTCGTGTTCGGCTTTCCGGCCGGGCACAGCTTCCCTTACTCGCCGGTAATATCAGGATATTACCTACCAGTAACCAGGGCAAGCGACGGCACTCCCCGAAGGGGTTCGATCTCCCCTGAACCCGCCGACGACCAGGCGATCGAGGTCACCGGGTGCTACGCGCCACGGAGTTCTGCGCGGGCAGCACGGCCTGGTGATCGTCGAGCTGGGGGACCAGGATGCCGCCGCGGAACGCGATGGTCACCGCATGCGTCCGATCGCGTGCGGACAACTTGCGCAGGATGCTCTTGACGTGCGTCCGCACCGTCTCCACGGACAGGAACAGCAGTTTCGCGATCGCCGAGTTCTCCAGCCCTTCCGCGACCAGCTGCAGCACCTGGTATTCCCGCCGGGACAACGGCATGACGGCCTTCCCCTGGCCGAGCGAACCGTCGCCGGGAGCGACCCCGGCAGGCTGCCGTTTCGGCCGCGCGGTGAGCGCGGACAGCGCCGGGTCGATGTAGCGCCGGTCGGTGTGCGCGCGCCGGATCGCCTCGGCCATCCGGCGGGCGTCGACCGCCCGCGGCACGATCGCGTGCGCACCCGCGGCGATCGCGGTGGCCAGGTACTGCTGGGTGCGGCTGGTGTCGCGCACCAGCACCACCAGCACGAGCGCCGGATCACCGGCGTTGAGCATCTTGACCAGATGGCAGTTCGGATCCAGCGCGGAATCCACGATCAGCACATCCGGCCGCACCTGTTCGCACAGCTGCATCGCCGCGTGGTGACTGGCCGCCTGCCCGGACCAGTGCAGGCCGAGCGTCCGGTGCACCATCGACGCGACCCCCTCCCGGAACAGCGGGATGGGGTCGACCACGGCCACCCCCAGACTGCGACCGCCGGCTTGTTGTCCCGGCGCGATGGGCGTTCGATGGGGCTCGATGCCACGCATCTGAGGCCTCCGTCCTCGAGGTCGTTCCCGACGACCGGCACACCCCCTCGGCATGCCTTCGATCCCCCCTGCCGGGACCGAACGGAAACGACACCTTGTCACTCATTCGACCCCGCGGGACGAGGCTTGTGACGCGGTTTCCCCCTCATGGCCGTATCGAGCGGTTGCAGCAAACTTTCCGTAGAAAACCCCTCGCGAACTGCGGGAATTCGGCGCATCCGACGCTGCCGAATGGCCCCGTTCGCTACTGAGGGTGTACTCCGTTCGGTGGTTCTCAGCTACGCTTCGCAGCTCTCGATCACTGCCTGCCGCAGTTCGCCGAACGCCTCGCCCAACTTGGCGGCGCTCCAGTGCGCGTTGAGCCCGCTCGGGTTCGGCAGTGCCCAGACACCAGTGCCGCCCAGCCGGCGCTCCTGGCGTCCGACCTGGGCCTTCGGTTCGCCGAAGGCGACCCGGTAGGCGGTGATCCCGACGACCGCCAGCCAGCGCGGGCGATATTCGCGCACCTTCTCCACCAGCGCCCGGCCGCCGTCCCGGAGTTCTTCGTTGCTCAGCTCGTCGGCTCGCGCGGTGGCCCGTTCGACGACGTTCGTGATGCCGAGCCCGAGGCCGAGCAGGGCCCGCTGCTCACTGGGGTCGAACACCCGCGGAGTGAAACCGCCGGCGTGCAGCGCGGGCCAGAACCGGTTGCCAGGCCGGGCAAAGTGCCAACCGAGCGCGCCCGACCACAACCCCGGATTGATCCCACAGAACAGCACGTCCAGGCCGGGTTCGAGGACGTCCGGGATCCGGCTGCCGGGTGCGGCGGCCAGCTGGTCCCTGGTCGGTTTGACGGACATGGCGGCCAGTCTCGTCCGGCAGGCCGATCCGGGCGCCACACGGGGTGGCCAAGCGACCACCGGAATGGGTAGCCTGTGTGATCTCTCGCACAACGTCGTAGGAGAGGTTTCCGCTTGCAGCTTTGGCTGGTTCTGGGACTGGTGGCGCTGATCATCGCGATCGCCACCGTCATCGTCGTGGCCGAAGACCGGCGGATCGCCCGGCGGGCCGCGCGGGCGCGGCAGGCCCGGTTAGCGCGCCTGGGTGAGACCGACCCGCTCGCGCCGGGGCAGCTCCAGGCGGACGGTTGAAGAGAACGGGCTTACCAAGACCCGGCGCGTGGAGACCGGGAACAGAGCGAGCAGCAGCGCGGCGAACAGCCAGCCGAGGCCGGCGCCCAGGGTGTTGGTCATGAGGTCGTCGACGTCGAAGATCCGGTAGGCGAACGGGGCGGTGCCGAAGTTCGCGGTGAGCTGGGTGATCTCAATGGCCAGTGACACCGCGCCGCCGATCAGCAGCGCACCTGCCACCCCGCGGCGCCACAGCAGCCGGGCGAACAGGCCGAGCGGCACGAACAGCAGCACGTTCAGCACGGCCTGCTGGAAGGTCTGCGTGGTGATCCAGTGCGCCGCGGAAAGGCCGTGCTTGAGCAGTTCGGTATGGATGTCGGCGATCCACTGGAACGGGTGCAGCTGCACGGTCTGCTCCAGCGGCCGGGTGTTCGGGCCGGGCAGCGGAAGGAAGGTCACCGCGAGGCCGAAGGCGGCGTAGAGCAGGACGGCCGCGGTGGTCACGATGCCGCGCAGCCGAAGCCGCCCGTACCTGGCGAACTGCAGGACCAGCTGCGGCACCAGGACGATCGCCCAGAGGGCGAGGAACCCGACGAGGCCGTACTGCAGCGCGGTGACCTGTGCGTTCGTCATGACAAGAACGCTATGGAGCTTTCCCCGCCCGCACTTCGGTCGAAGAGCCGAACGCCCGCGGAGCCGGATCGGCCATCCGGCCGACCCGGACCTGACCGGATGGCCGCCACTTCCGGACCGCCCCGGGTCCGGAAGTGGAACGACTGGTGACGATTCCCCCTTTCCGTCCGCATTCCCCTGGTGAGGACGGGACGAATTGGGCAGACTGCACCGCCGGGCACCCGTACCAGGGGACAACGGGTGCGAAACCGGAGGAAACATGAAGGTCTTCACCCGGCTCGCGGCGGCCAGTGCCGTCGCGGTGGCCGCAGTGGCCCTCGCGGGCGCGCCCGCTTCCGCGGCCCAGCCGATCGACGTCCGGCTCATCACGTTCAACGATCTGCACGGCAATCTCGAACCGCCGTCAGGGTCGGGCGGCAAGGTCACGCTGCCGGGCGGTGGCAGCGTGGCAGCCGGCGGCGCCGCTTACCTCGCCACGCACGTGAAGCAGCTCGAATCGCAGGTGCGCAACTCGATCGTGCTGTCCTCGGGCGACAACGTCGGCGCGTCGCCGGTGGTCTCCGCGCTGTTCCACGACGAGCCGACCGTCGACTTCATGAACCAGCTGGGGGTCAAGGCCTCCGCGGTCGGCAACCACGAGTTCGACGAGGGCTACCAGGAGCTGCTGCGGATGCAGCTCGGCGGCTGCCACCCGACCGACGGCTGCCAGTTCGACAAGAAGTACCGCGGCGCGCGGTTCCCGATCCTCGGGGCCAACGTGACCTTCGACAACGGGCTGCCCGCGCTGCTGCCGTTCAGCGTGCAGAAGTCCGACGGGGTGCCGATCGGCATCATCGGCGCCACGCTGAAGGACCTGCCCTCGGTCGTCACGCCCGCGGCGATCAAGGGCCTGAAGTTCGGCGACGAGGTACCCGCCATCAACCGCACTGCGGACGTGCTCGACCGGCTCGGGGTGAAGGCCCAGGTGGTGCTGCTGCACCAGGGCGACGAGGGCCAGTCCGGGGCGGGCCCGGACGACTGCAAGGTCAAGCCGGACGGCGCGGCCTCGAGAATCGCCAAGCAGGTCAGCCCGAAGGTCGACGCGATCTTCACCGCGCACAGCCACCAGCAGTACAACTGCGTGATCAACGATCCCGCGGGCCAGCCCCGGCCGGTGCTGCAGGGTGCCTCGTTCGGCCGGCTGCTTTCCGTGGTGGACCTCAAGATCGACCGCCGCACCCGCGACGTGGTCCGGTCGCAGACCAAGGCGCACAACGAGATCGTCACCCGGGACGTGCCCGCGGACCCGGCCGCGCAGAAGCTCGTCGACGAGGCGAAGGCGAAGTCCGCGCCGATCGCGAACAAGCAGGTCGGCACGATCACCGCGGATCTGCCCGCGGCGGGCGGGCCGTCCGGGGAATCGCCGCTGGGCGACGTGCTCGCGGACGCGCAGCTGGAGGCGACGAAGTCGAACAACGCGGTCGTCGCGATCACCAACCCGGGCGGTATCCGCGCCGATCTGACCTACAAGTCCTCACCGGCCGGTGAGGGCGACGGCGTGGTGACCTACGGCGAGGCGTTCACCGTGCAGCCGTTCGCGAACATCATGCAGACGATCACGCTGACCGGCGCGAACCTGAAGAACGTGCTGGAACAGCAGTGGGGCCAGTCGGGTGGCACGAAGATCCTACAGGTGTCCGGTTCGCTGCACTACTCGTACTCGACGTCGGCGCCGGTCGGCTCCCGCGTCTCCGACCTCACGGTCGAGGGCAAGCCGGTCGACCCGGCGGCGTCGTATCGGGTGTCGGTGAACAACTTCCTCGCCGCGGGCGGGGACGGGTTCACCGAGTTCACCAAGGGCACCGACCTCGCGGGTGGACCGGTCGACCTCGACGCGTTCCTGACCTACATGGGTGCGCACCCCGGCCTCGCCCCGCCGCCGGCGGACCGGATCACCGTCAAGTAGGCAGGTCTGTGAAGGGACCCTTCACGGACGCTGAGTCTGTGAAGGGTCCCTTCACGGCTTTTCCGGTGCGGTCGCGGCTCAGCACATGGCGATCGGCCGGGGTGAGTACGTCGTGGTGCGGCTTTCCTCGCGGATTTCGGCGCCACCGGCCAGGTCGTAGAACACCCGGGTGTCGGTCACGCTGAACCCGGCAGAGCCCGGCGACGCCTGACAGGCGCCATCTGCGCCGGGACCGATCTGAACGGTCGGCGGCACTTCGTTCGTCTCGCCACCGCCGCGGCCTTCGATGCGGTAGTGCCGGGTGCCCCAGATCTTCACGGTCACCGAGCCGCCGCTCGCACTTGCCTGAATCGCGAAGCCGGTCTGGTCGTTGCCGGCGATTTTCAGGTCCACCGCATTGCCCAAGGCATCCACCGCTACGGCGTCGCGACCGGCGGGGTAGCGGCCGAGAAAGTGTTCCTGGGCAACGTGTCCGGCGTCGTCGAGCCCGGCCAGGTAAGCCGCATTGTACAAAGTGGACGCAAGTTGGGAGAGTCCGCCGCCGGGCACTGACGGCCCGCTGCTGTCCTCCTCCGCAGGCGCCGCCGCGTAACCGTCACCGCGATGCGCGTTCAGGCTGAACGTCTCGCCCGGTTTCACCACCACGCCGGAAATCCGGCCGGCGAGCGTGCTCACGTTCGCCGCGGCCGGCCCGCTCAGCCCACCCGTGGTGAACTCGCCGATGACTTCCTTGACGCCGAGCGCGTTGGCCTTGTCAGTGGTCAAATCCGGCTTCTTCGCGTCGTAAGCCACCGTCAGCTCGCGCCCGGCCGGCTTCGCCAGTATGTCGGTGAGTGGCTTGAAAGTGTTGCCCCAGTTGATCTTTCGCGCGTCTATGGACGGGGTGACGGCCGGCGCTCCGGTGTCGAAGGTGATCTGCGCGTCCTTCGCTTCGGTCTCCGTCGAAGCGAGGTCCTTCTGCACCACCCGGCGCAGCTTCGCCTGGTCGACGCGCAGTTCGAGAGCGCCGCCGTCATGCGGCACGAACTGGAACGACGCCGCGATCGCCGCCGGTTTCAGCGTGGCGTCCCTGCCCTGCCCGTGCAGGACGATGGGGCTGGACACCGCGGGCACGACGACGCTTTCGAGCAGCGAATGGACCCCGGCGGAGGTGGCTTTCGCCGGGGTGACCGCCATTTTGAGCGAAACCCCGCGCGGCGAAAGCCAATCGGCGACCACGGCCTGCACGGCTGCGGGCACGTCGGCCAGCTGCTGGCCCTGCCGCGGCTCGACCGGGTACGGGTTGACACCATCCGACGCATTCGGCACGAACCCGATACTGCCCTCGGTCATCGCGTGGTCGAGCCTGTCCTGCGCAAGCTGCCGGACGGACTGCTCGACCTGGAGCTGGTCGCTACGCGTCACGACGCCGACTTCCCGCGTGGTGAAGAACGACAGCACCCGCGTGATCGGGCTCCACGGCTGGTGCCCGGCCTGCTTGAGCGTGCCCGGCCAGTCGAGCCCGAGGCCGGACTGCGCGGGCACCAGCGAGGACGTGACGTCCCCCGCGTGCACCGCCACCGGCCGGGTCAGCCTTGGCTGGAGTTCGTTGTGCAGCTTGGCTTCCGCCTCGGCGTAGGAGAGACCGCCGACGTCGATCCCGGCCACCTGCACGCCGCGGGGCACGTCGCCGGCGCTGCTGATCAGGTCGATCGCGTAACACACCACGAACAGGCCGAGCAGGCAGCCGACGATCATGAAGGTGCGGCCGAGCCGCCTGCGGAATCGCCGCAGCGGGGTGTCCGGCGGTGGCGGGCCTTCCCCGGCCACGGCGAAGATCTCGGTGGCGAGGTCGAGGCCGGAATCGGTGCCCTGACCGGGTTCCGGCTCGAACGGGCGTTGGGTGTGGGGGTCGGGTTGCGGTCCAGACCACGGTGCGGGCCCGGATCGTGCTTCCCTCCACCGCGGGGATTCCGGCCCGTGCCCTGCGCCGGACCCGGGTTCGCCGAGCAGGTCATCGGCCGGGAAGGCCGGTTCTTCCTCGCGCAATGCCTGCCTCCCCCGGGTGCGGGTGCTTACAGGTAGAGCCCCGTGCCGTGTTCGGTCCGCTCGGTGGCCACCGCGTGGATGTCGCGCTCCCGCATGACCAGGTGCCCTTCGCCCTGTATCTCGACCTCGAACTGGTCCTCGGGGTTGAAGAGCACACGGTCGCCCTGCTTGACGTTCCGCACGCTGTTGCCGACTCCCAGTACATCACCCCAGGCCAGCCTGCGCGCCACCTGCGCCGTCGCCGGAATCACGATGCCGCCGCTGCTGCGGCGCTCGCCCTCCTCCGGGGACAGCCGGACCAGCACGCGGTCCTGCAGCATCTGAATCTCAAGCTGGGGAGTTGGAGACACCAGGCCATCCTACTGGCCTGCGGCCGCCTCGGCGGGCTCGCCCGCCATCACCAGCTCCAGCTTCCGCCCGCCCGATTCGGCGAATCGGACCGGGACGCCCCAGTCGTGCCGGGTGATCCGGCAGGCCGGGTGCTCACCGCCGTCGTCGCAGCTGGCCGCCTGCGCCACCACTTGCAGCACACCTTCGGACACCCCTTCGGCGAATCGGATGCGGCGGACCAGATCGGTCCCGACGCCACCGCCGTCGGCGAGCAGCTCCGGCGGCGACGCGGTGATCTCCAGCCGCGTCGACGGGCCGTGGCGGTCGTCCAGCTTCTCGCCCGGTGGCGGGGTGAAGACCACGGAGAACTCGACGTTCCCCGGCGCCAGCACGGTTTGCGGACGGCTCGATGCGGCACGGGCACCCGTCACCGTGGTTGCGCGGCCGTTCCCGCCCACCGGCGTCACCCGGTTGCCTGCCGACTCGACCACGAGGAGTTCACCGTCGTGCAGGATGAGTCCCTGTGGCTCCGCGAAGCCGGTCGCGAGCGTCGCGACTTCGCGGGTGAAGGCGTCGTAGCGGCGAATGGCGCCGTTGTAGGTGTCGGCGATCGCGATGCGCCCGTCTGACAGCACGGTCAGCCCCAGCGGGTGCTGCAGGAGCGCCTGGTCGGCCGGGCCGTCCGCGTGGCCGAAGGAGAACAGGTCCACGCCGACCGCGGTTTGCACGGTGAAGGACTCGCCCTCGGGCTCGATCCAGCGCAAGGCGGAAGTTTCGGCGTCGACGAGCCACAGGCGGTTCCCGTCCGGCGCGAGGCCGGAGGTCTGCGCGAAGAAAGCTTCGTGCACGTCGCCGTCTCGCAGGCCTTCCACCGTGGTGCCCGCGAACCGCCGGATGCCGCCTTCGACAGGGTCGAACACGCTCAGTGTGTGGTTGCCCGCCATCGCGACCACGACGCCCCCGGCAGGGCCCCACCAGGCGACGTCCCACGGGCTGGTCAGGTCGATGTCGAGCGCCTTGCCGGTATCCGTGCCGTCGCGCCACTGCCGCCCGGTGCCGGCGACGGTCTTCACTTCGCCGGTGTTGAGGTCCAGTCCGCGCAACCGGTGCCCGGCAGTGTCCGCGACGACTGCATGGTAGCCAGCGCGCTGGGCGACTTCGTTGGGCAGCAAGGCGATGCCGGACGGTTCCGTGAAGCTCGCGAGGTCAAACGGTCCGTCCTTCGCCCCGCGTTCACCGCTGCCGAACCTGCGGATCACCGTCTCGCCGTCCGAAGCGAACTCGACTATCGAATGGTGCCCGGTGTCGGCCACCAGCACACGCCCGCCCGCCGTGACCGCCGCCTTGCTCGGAAACCGCAGCTCGACAGGCTGCTCCTCGACCGGCACGTACGCGCTGCCACC
The DNA here is from genome assembly GCF_003600245.1 of Amycolatopsis panacis. Lineage (NCBI taxonomy): Bacteria > Bacillati > Actinomycetota > Actinomycetes > Pseudonocardiales > Pseudonocardiaceae > Amycolatopsis > Amycolatopsis panacis. The sequence goes on along the minus strand of NZ_QZFV01000087.1, from coordinate 55,061 downwards.
ACGGCGAAGCGTGCCCTTCGCGTCGTGCTTCGCGATTAGGTCGCCAATGACGCGTCGCAAGGCCTCACCGTGCCCCTCGCCGGCCGCGACGTGTACGACGTAGCCCTCCGGGTCCACGACGACAAGCGTCGGCCACGCGCGTACGGCGTACTGCGACCACAGCTCCATCTTCGGGTCGTTGACGACCGGGTGGTGCACCTCGTAACGACGTACGGCCGCTTCGATCGACGCGCGCTCTCCCTCGTGCTGGAACTTCGGCGCATGAACACCCACCGTGACCAGCGTGTCCTCGAACTCGGCTTCGAGCGGACGCAGCTCGTCCAGCACGTGCAGGCAGTTGACGCAGCCGCTGGTCCAGAAATCCAGCAGCACGACGCGTCCGCGCAACTCAGCAAGGGTGAGCCGGTGGCCACCGGTGTTGAGCCAAACGTCGCCGACGAGTTCGGGTGCGCGCACACGGGCCTGCGGCCGCGGTGCCGGCGGTGAGGAAGTCACAAGATGAGTCAACTACATCTGCTCACGCCGGGTTCCGATATCCACGGCCTGAGAGAAGAACCTCACCCCGCCGAGGGAGCCGGCGATTCCTCGGAAAAGAACGCGCGGCGGGCGGTGGCCGCTCCGTACGCTTCTCGGTATGTCGACAGTTCAGCCGGGCGATGCGCTCACCGTGGAGGAGGCCCGCCTCCTCCAGCATGACCTCGGCGAACCCCTGCGCCCGGGCCTCACCGCGGCGGAGCTCGACGACGTCGAGGAGCAGTTCGGCTTCACTTTCAGCGCGGACCACCGGGTGTTCCTGACCGCCGGGGTGCCGGTCGGCCAGCGCTGGCCGGACTGGCTGCACGGCAACCCCGACCAACTGCGCAAACGCCTCGACTGGCCGGTCGACGGCGTGCTATACGACGTGGAGCACAACGATCTGTGGCTGCCGGAGTGGGGCGCCCGGCCGCGGGTGCTGTCGAACGCACTGGCCGCGGCCCGGCGGCAGCTGGCGACGGTCCCGCAGCTGGTCCCCGTGTGTGGGCACCGGTATCTGCCGGGTTTGCGCGGGGAGCCGGGGCTGCCGGTGCTGTCGGTGTACCAGACGGATGTCGTGTATTACGGCTGGGACCTGCGGAGTTACCTACGGCACGAGTTCGGCGGGGAACCACTGGGCCCGGAGCCGGCGGGCGGGGTGCGGCGGGTGGAGTTCTGGTCGCGGTTCGTGGAGTGAGGATGGGTTCTGCCCTCTTCGGTGGTTCGCTGATGAACCGTTCCCTGTTTGGCGTACACAGGCTCCTCATTGTTCGATGGCGGTGACTGGTCACGTCGGTTCGCAGCACCTCCCGCACATACCCCTCGGTCGCCGCGAACATCACCGCGATCTCACCCGCGGACAGGCCCTGCGACGAGGCCAGCACGATCCCGGACCGTCGCAGCCGCACCCGATTCGCGGGTCGACCTCGTGATCTTCACCAGCCGCTGGGCCTCCTGCGGCTCCAACGACCGCGCGAACACCTCCGGCTTACGTGCCATGGCCACCTCCACCGGCAAGCCTCGCGATCACCAGCCCAGACGTCCACACGACACGATGACAACGTCAACGTTCCTTGATAAGGCACTAGAGCAAGCCATCAACAAATACGAGCAGCAGGACCAGGCGAACACCCGCAGACTGGACAAGCGAGGATAATCAGGTGACCAAACCCATTGCCCGCACCATAGCAACCGGTCTTCTGCTCATCACCGCCACCGCCTGCTCACCCACACCCGGCACACCCAGTCCGGCACCATCGAGCAGCGCGCCCCTCAGTACCGGGCCGCCCCTCCCGCAAGTTGCCAGCCCATTGAACGTCACCAGGTACGAACAGGATCCGTGCTCTGCGCTCAGTCCAGCACAAGCCACTGAGTTCATAGGTGCCACGCGCAGCAGCAAAGACCCCAGCAGCATTGCGCCCATCTGTACCTGGTTTGACCGCCACAACAGCGGCGTCAGCCTCGGTTTTCTCCCCGGGCAAGGCGGTCTGGCAACCACCTATAAGAACAGCGTCGGTTCCACCACAGGCTACTTCCAGGGAACCCCGGACGTCTCGGGCTACCCTGCTGTGTTTTCCGCCGTTCATGACGATCGCGATGATGGCGGTTGCCAGATTGCTGTCGGTGTCACGAACGGCGAGGTTTTCACTGTCGGATCAGTCCTCAACAAGAATTCACCCTCCTACAGCGACCCGTGCTCGCTGGTGCGGAAAGTTGCCGAAGCCGCGGTGACTACGATCAAGGCTGGTGCATGATGGCGTTGACTCCGCAACAGATCGTCGACTTGGTCAACCACGACAAAGGGCATGTACGACGGCGCCACGGTGACGACCGGTTTGTCCCAGCGGCACGACGACATCGCGGATCGGATGTTGCGGCTCCAGGGCAAGATGAGCCAGTACCGGGAAGACCGACTCGGCCAGGCAGGCCTATGCCGGTGCGGCGGCGATGGTGCAGGCGTCCAAGGTCAGCGGTCTGCACCAGCGGCTTCGGCCCAGGCTGGTTCGGCCCGGTGCTACCGACCGAGGGATTTCGCCCGTCGAGGGAACCTTAACCGACTATGCTCCCGTGGAAGTGTCGGCAGCCGCAGACAATGCGGCCGGAAGTCGGGGAACGAGGGGGAGCGTTACTGTGGGCAACGATCAGTCGTCATCAGGTAACGGACAGCAGGCCAATGGGCGCGCTGGGTACATTAGCCCGGAGGAGAAGGCCGAGCGAGACCGGCAGGACAAGCAGTACAACGAGGCGATGAACTCGACCGGCGCGCGCATCTACCAGCAGCGCGCTGCCGAGGACGCCAAGATCAACGCCGCCGCGACGGGCGGCCGCTTCGTCATGGACATCGACGCCATGAAATCGCTACTTCCGGACTGGCAGGACATCGCAGACAAGCTGTTCAAGATGATCAACAAGGGACAGCAGTTGAAGCAGGTCTCACAGCCTGCCGAGGACCCGGCCAGCACTATGCAAAAAAAGGCCGCGGACAGTCACGCTGACGCGTACATTGCCAGCCTCACCCAGCAGCAGGCCTACGCCCAGGGTTACGCGGATCAGCTGAAACAGGCCATTGATCGGTACGAGCAGCAGGACCAGGCGAACACCCACAGCCTCAACAAGCGAGGATGACACTGTGACCAAAACTATCGTCCGTATCGTTGCCCCCAGTCTGCTACTGCTTGTCGCCGCCGCCTGCTCATCCACACCCGGAACGCTGAGTCCGGAGTCTTCCGCCAGCGCACCTGCGTCACCCTCCAGCGCTGGGCCCCAGGTCCCACAAGTGACCAGCCCGCTTGATGTCGCCAAATACGAACAAGATCCGTGCTCCGCACTCACCTCGACGCAAGCCAAACAGGTCATAGGGGCGGCACGAAGCAGCAAAGACGACGGCAATGTCGCTCCCATGTGCACCTGGTTCGACAGCGACAACAGTGGCATCAGCCTGGGTTTCCTCCCTGGACAGGGAGGTCTGGCAACCACTTACAAGAATAGCATAGATGCAGGCGGTGGATACTTCGAAGTTTCCCCTGCAGTATCTGGTTATCCAGCCGCTTTTTCCGCCGTTTATGACAGTCGAAAGAGCGGCGGCTGCCAGATTGCCGTCGGCGTCACGAACAATGAGACGTTTACGGTATCAAGCCTTCTACGAAAGAGTTCGCCGTTCTATGGCGACCCATGTTCGCTGGTAACGAAAATCGCTGAAGCCGCAGTGACGACGATCAAGGCTGGTGCATGATGGCGTTGACTCCGCAGCAGATCGTGGACTTGGTCAACCGTGGCAAAGGGTCGGCCGGCATGTACGACGGCGCGGTCGCCGCGACCGAACTCTCCAAGGAACACAACGATATCGCCGACGACATGTTGCAACTCCAGGGCAAGATGAGCCAGTACTGGGAAGGCGATTCGGCTGGCCAAGCCTATGCCGGTGCGGGTCCGATGGTGCAGGCTTCGAAGGTCAGCGGTCAGCACCTTGAACAGGCCAATCAGCTCTACACCGGTCAGGGAAACTCGTTCAAAGACCTCGACGGCAAGATCAAATCCGTGGGCACTATCGGCGACCGGCCCGCTGACGACTGGGTGAGTGATACACCGCTGTCCTTCCTCTCGAATCGTTCCCACGAAATCGAAGAATGGGACAAGAAAGCCCGAATCGTCACTGAGGGTTACGGTCTTTATCACGGCCAGTCGTCCGACAATTCAGGTCGTTGGGCTGATCCGTCCCAGTACGGCGATCTGGCCATGCCCTCGGCCGGTGGGGACTTCTCGGTCACCCAGCCCGGAGGCGCCGGGACGGGGCACCTGCCGTCGGTCTCCACGCCGGGTGGGACCGGCGGTACCGGGAGCAGCGGCGGGAGCCACGCGGGCGGCTACAGCGGCGGCCCCGGCAGCGTTCCCGGCTCCCATGCGGGCTCGCACGTCGGCGGGTCCTCGAACGGCACCGGGCCTACCCCGCAGCAGGGCTGGCTCGAGCCGGGGGCGCCGCAGTTCCACGGAAAGGTGCCGGAGACCACCACCACATCCGGCTACACCCCACCAGGCAGCACACCGGCCCCTGGTGCCTGGACTCCTGCCGATGGCTACCCGGGCAGCGGATCCAGCAACGGCACCGTCGGCGGCAACAGCTTCGGCCCAGGCGGGTTCGGCCCAGGCGGGTTCGGGCCAGGCGGGTTCGGGCCTGGTGGCACCGGCGGGTACGGCGGCGGCAGCGGTTCGGGCAGCAGCGGCGGACGTGGCTACAGCGGGGCCGGCAACAGCAACAGCAACGGCGGTGGCAGCGGTCTCGGGCGTGGGGCCGGCACCGGCGCCGGAACGCCCGGGAACGCCGAGTCCGCCAGCGGACGTACCGTGGGTGCCGCCGGCACCCATGGCCGGGCCGGGTCGCCCGGGATGGGTAGCGGCGGGATGGGCCGCAGCGGCAAGGGCGACGAGGACACCGAGCACAAACGCGCCGACTACCTGCTCGAGGCCGACCCGGACGACGCACTGATCGGCACGCTGCCCAAAGCAGCCCCACCGGTGATCGGGCTCTGACAATGCACGTGCTCAATCGTGAACTGGTGCTGCCCGCCGACTGCCTCCCACTCGCGGCGGAACTGGCCGGAGTCCCACTCCCAGCGGCGCTGTCGCCCGACCCGCTGTGGCGAGACCCAGAAGAAGCCAGACAGTACCGCGACACCGCGATACACAGCCTTACCGAGCACGGTGCCTGGGGCCGCGGCGGGCCACGTGAAGACTTCATACAGACCATGACCGTGCTCTGCCGTGGAACCAGCGAACTCTCGGCCACCATCGAGTCCCGCCCCGCCCGCCACTACCGGCTCGTGGTAGCGGCAACCGGACCCGACGCGGTACTCGCCTGTCACGTACCCGCGTCAGGGCGGGTACTGCTACGCCCGGCCCGGCCCGACGCACTCGCCGAGGAGCTGATCAGCGAACTGCCGACCCTGCCCCCGGCGACGGGGCCAGCCATGTCGGTGCCGGAACCCGATCTGCGGCAAGCCGCCGAGGGAGCCCCGGCGCGTCGCGACGTACGGCGGGTGCTGGACGTGGCCATGCTGCCCCGCACCGGCGCCGGCCAGATCACCGCAACCACCCGCGACCGACTCGGCCGCCGCAGGACCAGCAGCCACAACACCTGCACCTACTACGACACCCACCACGGCCGCTACCTGTTCACCTTCAGCAAAGAACCCGGCTACGACCGCTACATCAACGTCGCACCAGCCCGCCCCCAAACAATGATCACGCAACTCCACGCACTCCTGCACAACCTCCACTGACCCATTCCGGCGCAGTGGCGGGAGAGGTCCGTTCGCAACACCAGGCTGGAGCGGACGGGCCGGTCACGCCGCCTCTCGCGGAGCGACCGCGGTGCCCCGTCAAAGGCCCCTACCGGCGAGCTCAGCTCTCCCGCCGCAGCATGCGGCTTACGCCGGCGGCGACGGTGGTGGCCAGGATCCAGCCGGAGGCGGTGAAGCCGGTCGCCACCCAGTTGTCGGCGTCGTGCATGTACCAGCGTGACTTGTTCCCGAAGTCGACGATGGGCACCAGCAGGTCCGCCGTGTAGATCACCGGGTTCCACTGCATTCCGGTGTCCTGCTGGTTGACCAGGCACCGCGGGCCGCTCACCGCGTAGCGGCCGGGGTCGCGTATGCAATCGTCGGAGCCGAGGCCGAACCATAGGCTGCCGAGGACCAGCAGCGTAAACAACCAGCCCAGCGCGCGCACGGGGCGGAAGCCATAGCCGACCATCGACCGCTGCAGCCAGCTCCACACCCGCACGCCGGGGCCGAAGATCTTGAACCCCTTTGCCAGCGCCTCATAGCGAAACTGCTGCTTGCGCAACGCGACGGTGGAGGCGTGCTCCTCGTTCCCGGCGGCGCGCAAGGTCGCGGCGAGCTGGTCGTAGGGGCCCGGACGGTAGCCCCGCATAGCCTTGCGCAGCAAGGAGATCCGGCGGTTCAGGGCACGATCGTCATCCAGTGCGATGTCGTTCTTCAAGGCATCGTAACGGAAATCGTCGAGTTCCAAACCATCGGACGCGGCCCAGATCGTTTCGTTGTCGGTCAGTGTTCCACAGTGCGCGCGGCGAAGCCGGACCGAACCGACCGGCGGTTCGGCGGGGGAGAGAACGAATTCATCAGCCGTCACGTCGCTGGCATCCAGCGCGATTCCATGCTGTTCGATGGAAGTGAGCTGGGCACCCTTTAAATCCACTCGGCGAGCAATTTGCGCACCATCCAGATTCACCCCGCCTTCGGCGCGGAACGGGCGATCCTTGTTCTCGGTGAGCACTAAATCCCGGCCAATACGGGCGGTGCGGATATCCAGGGAAAAACTGCTCGAATTCCGCACACTGGGCTCGGTCAGCACCGTGCCGAACAGGTTCACGCTCCCGCCGACCTGCACGCCCTGCAGCCGCAACGTGCCCTTCAACGTGGCATCGGTGAGATGGAGATTACCGGAGATCTTCGCCCGCCGCGCGGAGAACGCATCCCGCCCCGGATGCAGGAACTTCGAATTCCACGCGAGCACGTTGCCGCCCACGGTGACGTCGGCCAGCCGCAACTGCCCGACCGGGACCCGCAGGTTCGTCGCCTCTATGTCACCGCCGATATTCGAGCCGTCCAAATGCAGGGCGCGGTCATAGAACGGCGCCGCGGTACCACGCACCACAGTGATTTCGGCGCCGGCGAGCCGCAGGGAACCGCCGATGCGTGCGTTGACCATCCGGAGTGTGCCGAACGCTCGGAGGCCGTCCGAGAGTTCGAGGTTGCCGTCGACCTTCAGCCGGTCGGCCACCAGCGCTGGGCGCGGATCGAGGTAGGGATCACCGGATTTCCACGCATCCATCACCACCGGTCCATTGTGGTCGACCATGAGCCGCGCCTCGCGCAGCACGATGTCACTGTCCACAGTGGCGCTTGGCAGGTAGAGAATCCCCTTGGCGGTGAATCGCTTCCGCCCGCTCGACCGGCCGTAGTTGTCCACTTCGCAGAGCAGGCTGCCGCCGATGTGCAGGCCGTTGCCGTTCAACGCGAAGCCATCCGGATTGTCCAAAGTGGCCCCGGAGAAGTTCACATTGCCGCCGGTCCGCATACCGGGCAGCCGAACCTCCCCCTTTGCGACCATCCGGTAGGCGAGCAACGCGCCGGTGATGACCAATCGGTCACCCTGGATCGCCTTGCCGCTCGGATGCCGGATCGTGGTGCGGGTGAGCACCACCGAACCGTCGACGACCGCGTCGGTGAGGTTGATCGCGGCGTTGGGCATGCCCCGCTCGCGATCGTCGCCGCGCTGGATCGTCGTGGTCTCCTCGGCCTCGTGATCGTCCAGCGCGACCTCGACGATACTGCGGATCAACCGCACGTCGTTGCGGCTGCGCAGGTTGCGCGCCTTGAGCCCGGGCAGCCAGCACTTGCGGAAGACCAGCCCCAGCAGCGTGGCCTCGCGCACGTCCGGCGGATGCTCGAAGCGGCAGCGTTCGAACCGGAACAGGAAGTTGAGATCGGCCGCGCGCAAATCGAAGGTGCCGGTGATGTAAGCGTCCTGGACCTCGACAATGGGCGCATTGGTGGCCTGCCGCCGCCAGCGGAGCAGCCCGCCGGTACCCGGTTTGAGCAGGTCCGCCGCCTTCACCTCATAGCGCTTGTCCGGTATCCCGGCAAACGGATCGAGTGGCGGCAAAGTCGTGTCGGTAGGCACGTGCGCCTTCTCCCCCCTGTGTTCGCCTAACAGGGAATCGGATAGAAGGCGCGGTGGCAAGGGGCTGTTGGAGTAACCCGGCCCAGACGGTGGCGGAAAGTGCGCGTCCGGCGACGCATTGTGCGCAACCGCCGCACAAACGAGCAAACCCGGGCGAACCGCACCGTGATACGGCCCGCCCGGGTCCTGGATCAAGCGTTCGGGTTCAACACCCGGGAAAGGAACACCTTCGTACGTTCGTGTTGTGGATCGCCGATCACCTGTTCCGGCGGGCCCGCTTCGACGACCACACCGCCGTCCATGAAGAGGACCTTGTCGGCCACTTCGCGGGCGAACTGCATTTCGTGGGTCACCACGACCATCGTCATGCCGTCCTTCGCCAGCTGACGCATGACGCCGAGGACGTCACCGACCAGCTCCGGGTCCAATGCGGACGTCGGCTCGTCGAAGAGCATCAGCTTGGGCTGCATGGCCAGCGCCCGCGCGATGGCGACGCGCTGTTGCTGACCGCCGGAGAGCTGGCCCGGGTAGGCGGCCGCCTTGTCGCCGAGGCCGACGCGCTCCAGCAACTCCAACGCCCGCGTCCGCACCTGCGCTTTGGGCTCGCGGCGGACCTGGACCGGCGCCTCCATCACGTTTTCGAGCGCGGTCATGTGCGGGAACAGGTTGAACCGCTGGAACACCATGCCGATGTCCTTGCGCTGCGCGGCGATCTCCTTGTCCCGCAGCTCGTACAGCTTGTCGCCACGCTGCTGGTAACCGACCAGCACGCCGTCCACGTACAGTCGGCCGGCGTCGATCTTCTCCAGGTGGTTGATGCAACGCAGCAAAGTGGACTTGCCGGAACCGGACGGGCCGATCAGGCACAGCACCTCGCGCTCGTGCACTTCGAGGTCGATGCCCTTGAGCACGTCGAGGGAGCCGAAGCTCTTGCACACCTTCTGCGCGGAAACGACCGGGGTCACGCCACGCCACCTCCGCCCTGTGCGGAACCGGAGCCGAAACGGAAGCCAAGCATTCTCGTGCCCCATTTCCGCTGTTGCGGCTGTGGACGTGTAGTACCGCGGGCGAAATACTTCTCGATATAGTACTGCGCCACCGTGAGCACGGACGTCATGAACAGATACCACGCGGCGGCGACGATCAGAATCGGCACCGTCTTGTAGTTCTGCGCGTAAATCGTCTGCGCCGACACCATCAGCTCGAAATACCCGATCGCCACGACCAGTGACGTGGTCTTCAGCATGGAGATGGTCTCGTTGCCGGTCGGCGGGATGATCACCCGCATCGCCTGTGGCAGCACGATCCGGCGAAGTGTCTTGGCGCGGCTCATGCCGAGCGCGGAGGAGGCCTCCAGCTGACCGGAATCCACCGACTGGATACCGCCTCGCACGATCTCGGCCATGTACGCCGCCTCGTTCAGCCCGAGCCCGAGCAGCGATGCGGTGAACTGGGTGATCAGCGTATTGGTGTCCCAGCTGATGAAAGTCGGACCGAACGGGATACCGAGGCCGATCCGGGAGTAGGCCAGCGCGAGGAAGTTCCAGATGATCAGCTGGGTGATCAGCGGAGTACCGCGCAGCAGCCAGACGTAGATCGCCGCGGCGCCGGACATCAGCGGATTGGGCGAGAGCCGCATGACCGCGATCAGCACGCCGCCGACGATGCCGATGGCCATCGAGATCACCGTGAGCAGCAAGGTGTTGCGGACCCCGTTGAGGATCCGGTCGTCGAACAGGAACTGCCCGACGACCGACCACTGCAGGGCGCTGTTGGTGACCACGCTGCGGATCACGATGAACGCGAGGAACAGAATGATCACGCCGGCCACCCATCGGCCGTAATGCCGGACCGGGATGGCCTTGATGGGTGTGGTGTTGACCTCTTGCCGGGTTTCGGCAGGGCCGGGGGAACTGGACACGAGTACTAGATCCTCAGCTCGTTCAGGAAGCGGCCGGGTTGATCTCCGAGGTGGTGATCGCACCGGACCCGGACAGACCCCACTTGTCGACGATCTTCTTGTAGGTACCGTCGCCGATCAGCTTCTGGATCGCGCCGGACACCGCCTTGCCGTATTCGCCGCTGTTCTTCGGCAGCACGACGCCGTAGGGCGCGGTGTCATAGGGCGCGCCGACGGCTTCGAGCTGTCCGGAGGTCTGCTTCACCGCGTAGTCGATCACCGGCGAGTCGGCCAGTTCGGCCGCCACGCGCTTGGCGGTGAGCGCGAGGTTCACGTCGGTCTGCGCCTGGAACTGGGTGATGTTGATGGCCGGCTTGCCCGCCTTCGTGCACGCCTCGTTGCGCTTGCCGAGGTCGTCGACCTGGGTGGTGCCCTTCTGCACGGCCACGTTCTTGCCGCACAGATTGTCGACCGAAAGGCCCTCGGGATTGCCCTTGAGCACCGCCAGCGAGGTACCCGCGCGATAGTAGGAGACCATGTCGACGGTCTGCGTGCGCTCGGCGTTGATGGTGAACGACGAGATGCCCATCTCGTACTTCTTCGCCGAGATACCGGGGATGATGCCGTCGAACGAGGCGCTCTGGAACTCGGTGGTCAGCCCGAGCACCTGGCCGACGGCGGTGCCGAGATCGACGTCGAAACCGGCCGCCTTCCCGTTGTCCAGAAACTCGTTCGGCGGATAGGTCTGGTCCTGTCCGACCACGAGCTTTCCGTCCGCCTTCACCTCCGCCGGCACCAGCGCGGCCAGCGCGGCATCCTTCTGTGCGACAGGCACGCTCTCCGCACCGCCCGGGGCCGCGGTGGCCGAGGTGTCCGTCCCACCCGCGCCGTTACCACCTGCGCCGCAGGCCATGGTCAGGCCTGCCAGCGCGAAAGCCGGGAGAAGGGCGAGCGCCTTCATCTGGTGTCCTCGGGCCACTTCGTCACTCCTCGTAGTTCTCACAAGTCGAGAACACGCATATTGCCACTCGTAAGCGGGGCTGCACAGGTCTCCTGTGTTACGGGGGAGTTTCACACCGGACAGGCTGTGTCATGCCGGTCGCGGCGACCTGGCACGGTGGGTGAGGATGGCCACCATGAACAGCACCCCCGGGAGAGCCACGCCTGGGTCGACGTGTGGACCGGTGGCTGGTGGGCCTACGACCCGGCCAACGCGATCCCCGTCGGGTCACGGCACGTGAGTGGCGACCGGCCGGGACTACGCGGACGTGGCGCCGTTGAAGGGAATCTTCACCGGCGCCGGTCAGTCCAGTTTGGACGTCTCGATCCAGCTCACCCGCCTCGCCCAGCCCGGCACCGGCGCAACTAGAGGAAAGGCTGTGAAGGGACCCTTCACGGACGCAGAGTCCGTGAAGGGTCCCTTCACAGACCACATCAGCGGCGGGCGTGCGCGTCGAGCAAGTGCGCGACAGCCTCGGTGACCTGCTGGGCGTAGTCCAGGTTCAGCCACTCGTCGGGCACGTGGATGTTCGAGTCCGCGCTGCACGCACCGGTCACCAGGAATTGGGCGTCCGGGTACTTCTCGCCGAGCAGCCCCATGAACGGGATCGACCCGCCCATCCCGGCCGCGCGGTGCGGACGCCCGAACACCTCGTCGTTCACCCGGCGCAGCGCGGTGGTCAGCCACGGCGCTTCCTCCGGGGCGTTCCAGCCGTCCTCCGCCTGCTGGTCCTCGCCGATGGTCACCGACGCGCCGTAGGGCACGTCCGTGGTCAGCGCCCGCTTGATCGCGGCGAGCGCGGCGTCCGCCTGCGCGGTCGGCGGAAGGCGGAAGCTCAACGTGAGCGTGGTGCTCTGCCGGAGCACGTTGCCGGCGTCGGCGGGCAGCGGCAGGCCGTCTCCGCCGATGATCGACAGCGTGGGCCGCCAGTAGTTGTTCAGCAGCAGCTCCAGTGCGTCTTCCGACACCGTCTTACCGCCGCTGACCAGCGGGAACACTCGGTGCAACGCCTCCGGCGCGACCTCGGCCACGGCCTGGACCTCGGCCAGCCTGCGCGCCGGGACCTCGACGTTCAGCTCGGCCAGCTTGATCTCACCGGTCGCCGAATCCTCGATCCGGTCCAGCAGCTGACGCAGCACGCGGAACGAGCTGGCGACCACCCCGCTGGCCAGCCCGGAATGCTGCGGCGTGGCGAGCAGCTGCACGGTGACGGTGAGGTGCACCATGCCGCGCAGGCTCGTGGTGAGCCACAGCCGTTCGTAGTCCATCCCGCCCGCGTCGAGGCAGACGACCAGGCTGACCTCGCCGAGCCGCTGGCCGAGGTGATCGAGGTACGCGGGCAGGTCCGGGCTGCCGGACTCCTCACCGGTTTCCAGCAGCAGCGCGATTCGCGAGTGCTCGCCACCGGCAGCGTGCACCGCTTCCAGTGCGGCAGCGGCCGCGTACCCGGAGTAACCGTCGTCGACCGAGCCACGGCCGTAGAGACGCCCATCGCGAAGCACCGGCGTCCACGGATCCAGCCCCTCGGACCAGCCGCCGACCGGTGGCTGCTTGTCGAGGTGGCCGTACATCAGCACGGTGCCCTTGTCCTGCGCGCCCGGGGTAGCCGGCACGTCGACGAACAACAGCGGCGTACGGCCTTCGAGCCGGACGACCTCGATCCGCGCGCCGGGCAGGTTCCGGCCCTCCAGATAGGTCTTCACGTGCTCGACGGCGGCGGCGAGGTGGCCGCTCGCGACCCAGTCCGCATCGAACGCCGGGGACAGCGCCGGGATCGCGATCAGCCCGGACAGGCTCGGCGTGATGTCGTCGGTCCACGTCGAAACCACGGATTCACGTACGGATTTCTGTTCCACACCAGCCATCCTGCCACGGTGACGGAGGTCACCGCCGTGATCGGCGCTCCGGTTCGGACAGTCCGATCCAGAGCCCGCGCGAGGCGCCAAGGGCTGGTGAACCGCCCGATGGCCGCCCGACCGTCCTGGCTCCCACACTCGGACTTCCATGCGTTTTCCCTGATCAGACGGGATTTCTCAGCAACAAATCAGCATCCGCGACTCACCATCCGCCCGGTTCTCGTGCCAGGATATGGCCACGAACCGTCAACGCCGACGGCGTTCCGGCGCCCCGAACCAGGGCACCCCGGTCGCCGGCGGTGCAGTCGCTGTGGCCGCCACAAGCCGCCGTCAGCGGTGCCGACACCGAGGAGAACAACGATGCCGTCCGAACAGTGGACGCACCCGGAGCCTGGCGACGGCCCGGCCGCGATCGCGGCCCAGCCCTCTCCCGAGCAGGTGATCGCCGGATTGCGCGCGACGAGCGAGGGCGGCGCCGAGCTGACCCAGCTGCTCACCCCCGAAGGCCAGCGGGTTCCGTCAACGCAGTTCGACCCCTACGTCGCGGACGTGGACGACGAGACGCTCCGGAACCTCTACCGCGACATGGTGCTGGTGCGCCGCGCGGACCGCGAGGCCAACGCGATGCAGCGCCAAGGCCAGCTGGGCATCTGGGTTCCGCTGCTCGGCCAGGAGGCCGCGCAGGTCGGCTCCGGCCGTGCGCTACAGCCTCGCGACATGGCCTTCCCGAGCTACCGCGAGCACGGCGTCGCCTACACCCGTGGCGTCGACCTGCGCGATCTGATCGGGATCTTCCGCTGCACCGACCACAGTGGATGGGACTACCAGGCGCACGGGTTCCACCCGTACACGATCGTCATCGGCAACCAGGTGCTGAATGCGACCGGCTACGCGATGGGGCAGAAGTTCGAGGGCAAAGTCGGTGATGACGACGGCGAAGCCACGATTTGTTACTTCGGTGACGGGGCGACCTCGCAGGGTGACGTGCACGAGGGCTTCGTGTGGGGCGCGGTGTACGACGCGCCGCTGGTGTTCTTCTGCCAGAACAACCAGTGGGCCATCTCCGAGCCGACCGAGCGCCAGTCGCGGCTGCCGCTGTACCAGCGTGCCCGTGGCTACGGCTTCCCCGGCATCCGGGTGGACGGCAACGACGTGCTCGCCTGCCTCGCGGTGACCCGCTGGGCACTCGAGCAGTGCCGGCACGGAAACGGCCCGGTGCTGATCGAGGCGTTCACCTACCGGATGGACGCGCACACCACCACCGACGACCCCACCCGTTACCGGCTCTCCGACGAGCTGGAGGAGTGGAAGCTCAAGGACCCGATCGAGCGCGTGCGGGCGCACCTCGCCCGCGGCGGCGGGGCGGAGCCGGAGTTCTTCGACCAGGTACAGGCCGAAGCGGACGAGTTCGCCGCGCAGCTGCGCGAGCATACGTTCACTATGCCCGAGCCACCGCCGGAACGGATCTTCAGCAACGTGTATGCGGAATCCTCGCCGCTGCTGGAGCAGCAGCGCGCGGAGTACCTGTCCTATCTCGACGGTTTCGCGCCCGAAGAGTCGCTTGCGGGCTCGAGCATCCGCAATCGGGGTGAGCACTGATGGAGCTGCAGAAACTCACCATCGGCAAGGCGATCAACCTCGGCCTCCGGCGGGCCATGGAAGAGGACCCGAAGGTCCTGATCATGGGGGAGGACGTCGGCAAGCTCGGCGGCGTCTTCCGGATCACCGACGGGCTGCAGAAGGACTTCGGCGAACAGCGCGTGCTGGACACGCCGCTGGCCGAATCGGGCATCATCGGCACCGCGGTCGGGCTCGCCGTACGCGGGTTCCGGCCGGTGTGCGAGATCCAGTTCGAGGGGTTCATCTTCCCCGGCTTCGACCAGATCTCCTCGCAGCTGGCCAAACTGCACTACCGCACCCAGGGCAAGGTCAAGATGCCGGTGGTGATCCGGGTGCCCTTCGGCGGCGGGATCGGCGCGGTCGAGCACCACTCGGAGTCGCCGGAGTCGCTCTTCGCGCACATCGCCGGGCTCAAGGTGATGGCCATTTCGAACGCGGCGGACGCGTACTGGGGCATCCAGGAGGCGATCCGCTCGGACGACCCGGTGCTGTTCTTCGAGCCGAAGAAGCTGTACCACTCGGGCGCGCTGAAGATGGAGATCGACACCGGCGCCACGCCCAGCCGCGTCGCCTCCTCTCAGCTCGTGCGGGAGGGCACCACCGCCACGGTCGTCGCGTACGGCCCGTCGGTGAAGGTCGCGCTCGACGCGGCCGCGGCCGCCGAGGAGGAGGGCAAGTCGCTGGAGGTCATCGACCTGCGCACGCTCTCGCCGCTGGACCTCGGCCCGGTGTTCGAGTCGGTGCGCAAGACCGGACGGCTGATCGCGGTCAGCGAGGCGCCGTCGGAATCGTCGCTGACCTCGGAGATCGCCGCCCGGGTACAGCAGGAGTGCTTCTACTCCCTGGAGTCCCCCGTCCTGCGCGTGACCGGTTTCGACACGCCGTACCCGCCCGCGAAGCTCGAGGAGCACTACCTCCCCGATCTCGACCGGGTACTGCACGCTGTCGACCGTTCACTGTCCTGGTAAGGGGGTTCCGTAATGCCCGAGTACAAGCAATTCCCCTTGTCGGACACGGCGGAGGGGCTGACCGAGGCCGACATCCTGGCCTGGCGCGTCCAGGTCGGGGACACCGTCACGGTCAACCAGATCGTGGTCGAGATCGAAACCGCGAAGGCCGCCGTCGAGCTGCCGATCCCGTGGGCCGGGGTGATCACCGAGCTGCACGTGGAACCGGGGCAGACGGTGGAGGTCGGCACCGCGATCCTGACGATGGACGTGGATCCGGGTGGGACGGCTGCTCCCGCTCCGGCCGCCGCCGCTCCGGCGGAGGCGGCCGAGGAGGAGATGAAGCCGCTGGTCGGCTACGGATCCAAGGCCGTGGCGACCAAACGGCGAGCACGTAAGGGCTCGGCGGTGGCCGCTGCGGCGCCGGCTGCCCCGGTCGCCACTCCGGCTCCGGCTGCCGCCGCGGCGCCGGCCGCCCCGCTTCGGGGTGGGTACGTGCCGCTGGCCAAGCCGCCAGTCCGCAAGCTGGCCAAGGACCTCGGCATCGACCTGCACTCGCTCACCGGCACCGCGGACGGCGGCGTGATCAGCCGGGCGGACGTCGAGCGCGCGGCCAACGGCTCCGCGCCGGCCGTACCCCTCGCGGCCACTCCGGCCGCCGGATACGACCCGGCCACCCGGGAACGGCGGGTGCCGATCAAGGGGGTCCGCAAGGCCACCGCGGCGGCCATGGTGCAGAGCGCCTACACCGCACCGCACGTGACCGAGTTCCTCACCATCGACGTCACGCCGATGATGGAGCTGCGGGAAAGACTGAAGAAATCTCGCGAGTTCGCCGGGACGAAACTGACTCCGCTCGCCTTCGCGGCAAAAGCCGTTTGCCTCGCCGCGCGGCGTACTCCGGACATCAATGCGGTCTGGGACGAGGCGGCGCAGGAAATCGTCTACAAGGAATACGTGCACCTCGGAATCGCCGCGGCCACCCCGCGCGGTCTCGTGGTGCCGAAGATCCGGGACGCGGACACGAAATCGCTCAAGGATCTGGCCGGCGCGCTGACCGAACTCACCGACACCGCGCGCGAGGGCAGGACCACCCCCGCGGCAATGCTGAACGGAACATTCACTATCACCAACGTGGGTGTATTCGGAGTCGACACCGGCACGCCGATCATCAATCCGGGCGAATCGGCAATCCTGGCGGTCGGCGCGATCCGGGACACCCCCTGGGTGGTGGACGGACAGGTGCGGGTCCGGAAGGTGATGCAGCTCTCACTGAGCTTCGACCACCGCGTGATCGACGGTCAGCAGGGCTCGGAATTCCTTGCTGACGTCGGTGCGCTGCTCGCCGATCCGGCGGTCGCGATCAGCTACTGACAATCCGAACAAAGCAGTGCCGGAGTGGGCAATTCGCCCACTCCGGCACTGCTTTGTGTGCCCCCGGTAAGGAAATAGTCACATTCCGGCTTCGGCGCACAGCTCCCCCTCAGCGGCCGACCGGTTCCATGAGTTGAAACGATCTTCCGGTCGAAACCCGTGAGGTCACCAACGATTACCAGGGGGAGTTTCCGATATGGCCAGTCCTGTGTTCACCCACGCCGTAAGCAGCCTGCCCGGACTGGCGCCACCCCCACCAGCACGCACCCTCGTCGACGTTCTTTCCGCCACCGTTTCCCGGCATCCGAATGCACCCGCGCTCGACGACGGCGCTGCCACGCTGACCTATCGGGTACTGGCCGACCGGGTCGAACACGAAGCACGCCGGCTGCGTTCGCACGGAATCGGGCCGGGGGACCGGGTCGGGATCTCGCTGCCGTCCGGGCAGGTCGAGTTGTATCTGGCGATCCTGTCCGTGCTTGCGGCGGGCGCGGCCTACGTGCCCGTGGATTTCGACGAACCGGCGGAGCGGGCCGAGCTGGTCTTCCGCGAGGCCGGGGTGTGCGCGGTGTTCGGGCAGACCTTGCATCTGCGTCCGGATCTCGCCGAACCGCACCACATCCGTCGCCCGGTAACCCCCGGCGACGACGCGTGGGTGATCTTCACGTCCGGTTCGACCGGCACGCCGAAGGGCGTCGCGGTGACGCATCGCTCGGCCGCCGCCTTCGTGGACGCCGAAGCCGGGCTTTTCCTCCGCGGTGACCGTCCGATCGGCCCCGGCGACCGGGTACTGGCCGGGCTTTCCGTCGGTTTCGACGCCTCGTGCGAGGAGATGTGGCTGGCCTGGCGGCACGGCGGCTGCTTGGTCGCCGCCCCGCGTGCGCTCGTTCGCTCCGGGCCGGACCTCGGGCCGTGGCTGGCCCAGCACGGCGTCACGGTTGTCTCCACCGTCCCGTCGCTGGCTGCCCTGTGGTCTCCCGAAACACTCGCCGGCGTCCGGCTGCTGATCTTCGGCGGCGAGGCCTGCCCGGCCGAACTGGTCACCCGGGTCGACGACGGCTGCCGCGAGGTCTGGAACACCTACGGCCCGACGGAGGCGACCGTCGTGTCCACGGCGACCCGGCTGCGAGCCGGGGAACCGGTGCGGATCGGCACACCGCTGCCCGGCTGGCAAGTGTCCGTTGTGGACACCGCGGGTAATCCGGTCCCACAAGGGGAAACCGGCGAGCTGGTGATCGGCGGCGTCGGGCTCGCCCGCTACCTCGACCGGGAGAAGGACGCCGGGGCGTACCCGCCGATGCCCGGCCTCGGCTGGATCCGCGGGTACCGAAGCGGGGACCTGGTCCGCGCCGAGCCGGACGGGCTGGTATTCGTCGGCCGCGCCGACCATCAGGTGAAGATCGGCGGACGGCGGATCGAACTCGGCGAGGTCGAGTCCGCACTGCTCACTCTGCCCGGCGTTTCCGCAGCCGCCGCGGTGGTGCACAACGGTTTGGTACTGGCCGGCTATCTGCTCGTGGACGGCCCGCTCGACCAGCACGACGCCCGCGCCCGGCTCACCCGGCTGCTGCCGCACGGGCTCGTGCCGACTTTGGTCGTACTGCCGGAATTTCCGCTGACACCGGCGGGAAAGGTGGACCGCAAGGCACTTCCCTGGCCACCACCTGCAGCCGCGACCGAACCCGCCGCCGACGTCGCCCCGCAACTGCGCGCGGACGTCGACTGGATCGCCGAGCGCTGGCGGGAGCTGTTCGGCCGCACCCCGGCGCCGACCACGGACTTCTTCGCCGAAGGCGGCACCAGCCTCGCCGCCGCCCAGCTGGTTTCCCTGCTACGGAACCGGTTTCCCACCGCATCGATCACCGATGTATACCACCATCCGACCCCGCTGGCCCTGGCCGAGCACCTCACCGGCGGCGAGTCCACAGTGGCCGCCGAGACCGCGCCGGGTCACCCGCTGTCCCGCGGCGCCGGTTTCGCACAGAGCCTGATTTCCCTGGCGCTGCTCTGGATTCCCGGGGCCCGCTGGACCATCGGGATGTTGTGCGGGACCGCGGTGTTCGACACGGTGACCGGCGAGGCGCACCTGCCGTGGTGGTCCTGGGCGGCGCTGGCCGGCGGCGTACTGGTGACGACCGCGAACCCCGGCCGGGTCCTGCTGGCCGGCCTCAGCGCGCGTGTCCTGCTCGCCAAGGCACGGCCCGGCGCGCATCGCAAGGGTGGCTCCGTCCATTTGCGACTGTGGACAGCGGAGCGGCTGGTCGCGTCGATCGGCGTCAGCGGACTGCCCGGCACGGCGTGGAATATCCGCTACGCTCGGCTGCTCGGCAATTCCGTCGGCCGCGACGTCGACCTGCACTCGCTGCCACCGGTCACCGGATTCGGCAGTTTCGGCGACGGTTGTGCGGTTGAGCCGGGTGCTGACCTGTCCGGCTGGTGGGTGGACGGGGACACTGTCCACATCGGATCAGTCAAGGTCGGCGCGAACGCGTCGGTGGGTGGCCGTGCGACCCTGTTGCCCGGCGCCGTCGTCGAGCCCGGTGGCGAGGTCGCGCCCGGACGGAGCGTGTCCGGCACGGTCGCCGGAACCGCTGACACCCCGGAACCGGCCGCACGGCCAGTCCGCTGGCGCATCGCCTACGCGATCACGCCGGTGCTCACCGGGCTGCTCGCGTTACTCGTCTTCGTGCCCTCCGCCGTGGCCTACACCTGGCTCGACCTCTCGTCTCTCACTGGGCTGCTCTGGGTGATCCCGCTGCTCGGGCTGGTCGCCCTCCTGCTCACCATCGGGTTGACCGCGCTGCTGGTACGGCTGGCCGGGCGGCGGCTGCGACCGGGCGTACATCCGGTGTACAGCCGGGAAGGCTGGGCGGCGTGGTTGGTCGAGCGATCGATGAACAGCGTCCGTGACCGTGCGTTCCCGATCTACGCGAGCCTGTTCACCGGCAGCTGGCTCCGGCTGCTCGGCGCACGGGTCGGCCGCCGTACCGAGGCGTCCACTGTGGTCGGTCTACCGCAGCTGATATCGGTCGGCTCGGGTGCTTTCCTCGCGGACGACTCGCACCTTGCGACGTACCGGTTGCGCAATGGCCGGGTGTTGCTTGGCACGGCGAGCGTCGCCGACCGCGCGTTCGTCGGCAATTCGGCCGAGGTGGCATCCGGGCGTTCGGTGCCGACCGGGGCGTTGATCGGGGTGCTTTCCCAGGCGCCGAGCGAGGCCGAGGAAGGCACCTCCTGGGTCGGCCGGCCAGCGCTGGCGATCCCGCGCCAGGCCGCGAAGGCCGACGCCGGACGTACCTATGCGCCGTCACGCGCGTTGGTGCTGCGCCGGGCCCTTGTCGAGCTGACTCGCGTGATCCCGCTCGCGATCTCCGCGGCCCTCGGTTTCGCGGTGTTCGCCGCGCAGGAGCTGGTGTCCCAGAAACTCGGGATAGCCGCCGCATTCCTGGTGTCCGGGGCAGTGCTGCTCGGCGCCGGCCTGACCGCCACGGCCATTTCAGTCGCGGCGAAATGGCTGCTGAACGGCCGGGTGCGGACCGGCGAGCATCCACTGTGGAGCGGCTTCGTCTGGCGCAACGAGCTGGTCGCGGTTTACCACGAGGAGCTGGTGATGCGCTGGTTCGGCGCGCTGATTGTCGGCTCGCCGCTGTTCAACGCGGTGTTGCGGCTGCACGGCGCCCGGATCGGCCGCGGTGTGGTCTGCGAGACGAAGTCGCTGCCGGAGCCGGATCTCATCCGGCTCGGCGACGGCGCGGTGATCAACCGAGGCTGCGTCGTGCAGACCCACCTGTTCCAGGACCGGGTGCTGCGGCTCGGCCCGATCCGGCTGGACGCCGGTTCGACGCTCGGCCCGCACACCGTCACGCTGTTTGACACCCACCTTGGCCCGCACAGCTCGATCGAGGCGAACTCGCTGGTCATGCGCGGGGAATCGGTTCCGGCCCGGCGGCGGTTCGGCGGCAACCCGATCGCGCCGCGGTCCGTCTCGTTGACGGAGTGAGTGCTCACTCCGTGCTGTGGGCGGCGTGACGCCCGAGACGGGAAAACGCGCTCCGGCGATGGCGCCCGAGGACCGGCGCCGGATGATCGTGCGCACGGTGCTCCCCCTGGTGGTCGAACACGGCCGCGAGGTCACCACCGCGCAGATCGCCCGGGCCGCCGGGATCGGCGAGGGCACTATCTTCCGCGTATTCCAGGACAAGGACGAGTTGCCGTTGGCGGAGCGGCTGCGGGAGGCGGTCGGTGCGCTGACCGCCCACCCGCGGCGGATGGGCGCGGCCCGGAGGCACCCGGTAGAAGGGCGCAACCGCAAGTCGGTCACCGGCGACAGCCGGCGCGAGTCGTACGACGCCATGCACTCGGCCGTGCGGGAGCTGTTCGTACCGGACGCCACGCGGCTCCGGCTGCCCGTGGAAAAGGCCGCATCGCTGTTCCTGAGCATGCTGTTCGCGCAAAGCGGGCCCCTGCCCGGCGCCCCGGACCCACCGAGATGATCGACATCTTCCTGCACGGCGTGGTGCGCCCGTGATCCCAGGCGGCCGAGATGCTGCCGTGCAGATATTCGGCAAACGCGGCAGACGATCCCCGCAGACCGTGCCGGACAGCGGGCTCACCGGCCCCGTCGACATCCCGGAACCGCAACCGGATCAGGAACCACAATC
This sequence comes from Amycolatopsis panacis, assembly GCF_003600245.1. Lineage (NCBI taxonomy): Bacteria > Bacillati > Actinomycetota > Actinomycetes > Pseudonocardiales > Pseudonocardiaceae > Amycolatopsis > Amycolatopsis panacis. Next base: position 33,489 of record NZ_QZFV01000087.1, on the reverse strand, counting down.
GCGGTCCCAGCGGATGCGCACATCGGTCGCGGGTACCGTGCGGGCCTGCCGAAAGTCGCGAAGCTGACCTGGCAGGCAAGCCCGACGTTGACCGTCCTCATTGCACTGGTCACGCTCCTTTCCGGACTGCTGCCGACAGTGGCTGCTTATATCGCGAAGATCCTGCTCGACTCCGTGGTCGCCGCGATCCAGCATCGCGGCTTTACAGGGGACGTCGTGGCGATCACGCTTCTATCAGTTCGGGGTACCGACCGCGACCGCACTCAGCAGCTCGATGACCACGATCGCGCAATCGCTGTTGCAGGAACGGATGAAGCTCACCATCCGGAACCAGGTGATGGGCCACGCGAGCAAGCTGCACCTGGCGTACTTCGAGGGCTCCGCGTCCTACGACATGCTGCGCCAAGCCGCCCAAGAGGCGCCGAGCCGTCCGTTGTCGATGATGACCTCGGCGCTCGGCCTGATCCGGGCCACGATCACCTTTGGCAGCATGATCGCGTTGCTGGTGTCGATCAGCCCGCTGCTCGCGCTCGTCTCGCTGCTGGCGCCGATTCCGGCGTTCATCTCCCAGTCGCGGTACGGCTCGCGTACGCCAAGGAGACCAAGCTCTTCGGTCTCGGACCGTACTTTGTGGATCGGTTCCGACAGTTGGCCCAGGTTTCGTATGAACGGCAGCGGAAGCTGACCGTGCACCGCAACATCGCGTCCGCCTCCTGGGGCCTGCTCAGCACCCTGGCCGGCTCCGGGATCGCGCTCTACATCCCGATGGAAGCCGTCGGCGGGCGGCTCACCCTGGGCGATCTCGCGCTCTACACCGCGGCCGCGACCTCCGTGCAGGCCTCGGTTTCCGGACTGTTCACCGCGTTTTCCGGGATGTACGAGAACAATCTGTACCTCGACACGCTCTACCGTTGCCTCGGCACCGAGCCGGAGATCGTCGCGCCGCCGCAGCCGCGCCCGATACCGTCCACAGTGTCCGGACACATCAGATTCGAATCGGTGAGCTTCACCTACCCCGGCGCTGACGAGCCGGCCCTGCACGGCGTGCAGCTTCGAGATCCGGCCCGGCGAGACCGTTGCCGTGGTCGGCCGCAAGGGCGCAGGCAAGCCGACGCTGTTCAAGCTGCTGTGCCGGCTCTACGACCCGACCGCGGGCCGCATCCTGCTCGATGGCGTCGACCTGCGCGAGTTCGATCCGGATGCGCTGCGCACGCAGATCAGCGCGATGTTCCAGGACTATGTGAGCTACCAGGGCACCGCCGCGGAGAACCTCGGCCTCGGCGACCTGAACCGGCTCACCGACCGCGCGCACATCGAAGACTCCGCCCGCCGCGCCGGCGCCGACGAGCGCATCGCCCGGCTGCCCGGCGGCTACGACACCCCCTCGGACGCTGGTTCGACCAGGGCGTTTCCCTCTCCGGCGGAGAATGGCAGAAGATCGCACTCGCCCGCGCTTTCCAGCGCGAGACCCCGATCCTCGTGCTGGACGAGCCGACGTCCGCATTGGACGCCCAAGCCGAGCACGACCTGTTCACCCGGCTGCACACACTCGCGACGGGCCGCACCACGCTGTACATCTCGCACCGCTTCTCGACCGCGCGCCAGGCCGAACGGATCCTGCTGCTGGACCACGGGAAAGTCGCGGAATACGGCACGCATGCGGAGCTGATGGCTGCCGAGGGTGGTTACGCGGAGCTGTTCACGCTGCAGGCGCAGGCCTATCTGAGCTAGCCTCTACGCTGACCGTCATGGGGCGGCGCATCGTGATCCTCGGCAATTCCGGCAGCGGCAAGTCGACGCTGGCCCGCCGAATCGGCGCCGTACTCGACCTCCCCGCCACCCACCTGGACGAGCTGTACTTGGCGCCCCGGCTGGATACCCGCGCCGCCGGAGGAGTTCCGTGCCGAGGTGGTCGCCGCGGCAGGTACGGACAACTGGGTCATCGAGGGCAACTACAGCCGGACCATGGACCTCCGCCTGCCGTTCGCCGACACCGTGCTGTTCCTGGACGTGCCCCGCCCCGTCAGCCTGCGCCGGGTACTTCCTGCGGCAACTCCGGGAACGCGGCCAGGACACGCAGGCACGCGGCTGCATCTCCAAGGTCGACCGCGAACTGCTCACCTGGATCTGGCACTGGCCACCCCGCCGGACCCGCATGCTCAACCGCTGCCCCCACCGCCCGCCAGATCCTGCTGAGCACCCCGCGAGACGTCCGCGTTTACCTCTCTGACCTGCACCGATAGCGGGACGGGAGCAAATCGGACCGCCCGTGCGTTAGGGAGGTATGGCTGTCGTGTTCCTGCTCTACGTCATCGCCGAGTTCGCCGCGATCTGGGCGGTCGGCTCAGCCGTCGGCGTGCTCGGCACGATCGGCCTGCTCATCGCAGGCGCCGTCGTGGGCTCCTGGCTCGCCCGCCGGGAAGGCGGCAAGGCCATGCGCGCCTTCACCGCCACCGCGCAGTCCGGCCGCAACCCGGAAAAGGAACTGACCGACGGCATGCTCGTCGCCGTCGGCGGCGTCCTGATCATGATCCCGGGCTTCGTCTCGGACGTGCTCGGCCTGTTCTTCCTGCTGCCCCCGACCCGCGCCGTGGCCCGCCGCCTCTGGCTCCGCCGCGCCGAGAAGCGCGCGATCCGCTACGCCAACCAGCACCGCGGACCGGTGATGGTCGTCGACAGCGAGGTCGTGCCGGAGCAGCCACGACCGGCCCGGGATTCGGCGCATCCGGTGATCGAGGGGCGGATCGTCGAAGGTTAAGACTTGGTATGCGCGTCCCGGTGATGGGCAACGCACGTCATATCAATAACGTGGCCGGCCTGGATACGAAGCTGACCAGCGGGTGCGCCGTTGCGGAGCAACGTGCAGTCGTCCTGAATGAGGATCGCGCCTAGATCGAACAGCGCGTGACAGTTCGGGCAGAGGCACAATACGTTTCCTGGCGTATCGGGGCCGTAGTGCGGCCCACCTAGCGCCTTGATATGCGCACCCTGCGAGTAGGTACGGTCGCCGGCAACGAGCTGCAGCCCACACATCTGGCAAGTGTCCTGATGAATACGCTTGATCCGTTGAATAATCTCGGCAATCCGGGCAGTCCGCTTCGCCATCGTAGTGGTCTGCTTCGGGTTGGGGTTACCGGCGGGAGAAGCATCGTGCGCCAGCTCGTCAACAATCTCGGCCCGCGTTGGTAGTGTAGCGAACACGTCGAGTTCCAGCTGTGGCTTGACCATCCTAAACTGACACAGCCTCAGGCCATCTTTACGAACATAGGCAGCATCCTCGACCCGATACAGACCGTCGTATCGGTACCCTGACTGAGGCCCGTACTGAGAACCCTTGTGCGCACCGCGAATCACTCGCACCAACGCACCGCTAACCCTGCTGGTGACTAGGGCAGCATTCCCGGAATCGGCAAAGGTCTGGTCCTCGGTCTGTTCTCCGGTGTCACCATTTCGACCACCGTGTCCGGTGTAGAGGATCACCGAACCAAAGTCCTGATCCGCGTACCCTCCCGAGACCACGATCGACTCAGCACCGGTCTTGCCAGTGCCGACAATGCCACCCTGGCGAGCGCGATGTGTCCCCCTGGCCGTTGCGGCCCGGCGATTGATGAACATCGTTCCTTCCGGAACCTTCGGGATTTCCCCGAACTTTGGTGCCGTAGCTCGGTCGAGCACCTCATACCCGAGATCGGCGAGGCGATCGACGAGCGGCCGGGCCGCTCCGGTCGCCTGGCTTCCAGCGAGCGCGCTGCCCGTCGCTAGTTGATACGCCCTGCAGACAATCGCCCGAGCGGGATAGGCGTAGTGCCCCACCAGTACCTGGTACCGCTCATCCTTCGGAAGCCCATGCTTGGCAAGGAAATCCGACTTCTTCGACCGTTCGGACTCATCAACCGCGGCCTGCACGTGCTGCCGGTCAATGTCTGCAAGTGCCATGCCGGTCACTCTATGGTGGAGCACCGACAAGAATCAGCGATCCACGCCGCCGTCCCCTAATCGGCCCCACTCGGCCGAGGGATGTCGAAGTACCCCGACAACCGCACCGCCGGTGCGTACTCTCCCCGCACCCGGACACGACCAGTCACGAACATCGCGGCGGCTGCGGCGTTGCCGGTCGCCATGCGGATGAAGTCCTCGGCCTGCACGGTGATCGTCGTATCCGGAGTCCGGGTCAGCTCGGTGCTCGAAACGCACAGGCCATCCTCGATGACTGTCTGGTAGCGGTCGTAGCCGTCGTCGCGGGGGAAGCGCCAGGCGACGACCAAGTCGACGTGGCGGGCGCGGGCGGGGTGGAGGTGTTCGGACATTCGGCGGAAGATCTCGTCCAAGAACACGGCGCGTAGGTCCGGGTGGTCGGCCAGGGCCTTCAGCTGGTCGCGGGTTGCTGCGGCGACGACGTTCACCAACGACTGGGTGGTCAGCGCGCTGAGTTCGATTCCAGCGCCGGCGGAGCCCAGCATGTGCAGGGTCGCGAGGACCTGCACGAACTGGTCCGGCGTCAGCTTTTCGACGACAAGAGCGCGGGCGAAACCGTTCACGGCATGTTCGTCCGGCGCTGGCGTGGCACGGCGGGGCACGGTGACTACACCGGGCGAGGCAGGTCGAAGTAGCCGATCAAACCGGCGGCGAAGGCCAGGTCGCCTTTTACCTTGAGCTTTCCGGTCACGAACAGCCCCGCCGGCGTCGCCTGGTGGGTGATGAGCCGGAAGAAGTCCACTGGCGAGACGGTGATCGTCACCCGCGGCTCTTCGCGCATCTGCCGGGATACGGTGCAAGCGCCTTGCGAGATCGTGGTTTCGTAGCGATCGTAGCCGTCTTCGCGGGAAAGGAGCCAGTGGACGACGGCGTGTAGCGACCTCGCCCGATCGACTCGGATGTGCGCGCCCATCCGGGCAAAGATCTCGTCCAGAACCTCGGCGCGTAGTCCACGATCGGTGACGACGGCTTCCAACTGCGCCCGCGACGCACGCGCGACGAGGGTGGCCAGCCGCACCGGGTCCACCTTCTCCAGTGCGAACGCGGGGGCCTGCCGGGCGAGTCGCAGCAGCGTGGCGAGCAGTCTGCGGACGTCTTCCCTGCCCAGCTCACGGGGGTCGATCGCGTCGGCGACCGCATTCACGTCGGTCACGCCGGGGTCGGCGAAATCCGCCTGATCCAGGGCGTCGAGCAGCGCCGGCCCGCGGAGGCCGGGGCCGGCCGGCTCGGCATCGTCGGCCATCGGTCTCCCTTCCCGCGCACCGCGAAGATAAGGCTACCGACGAGTAGGTAAGCAGGCAAGCCAGCTCCGGCCACGCCGACCGGTACCGTCTCTTGCCAGCAAGAGGAGGTCAGAACCACAGTGTCCGACGAAGCCCCGCCCCCACCCGAGCGCGCCCGCCGGCTGCCCCGCACAGTCCGCGAGCGGCAGATCCTGGACGCCGCGGTGCGGGTGTTCGCCCGCCACGGCTACCACGCGGCCTCGATGGACGAGATCTCCGAGGTCGCAGGGGTCTCCAAGCCGATGATCTACACCTACTTGGGCGCCAAGGAGGACCTGTTCGGCAAGTGCGTCCAGCGCGAGGCGAACCGCCTCCTGGAGGCCGTCCAGACCGGCGTGCAACCTGAACTGCCGCCGGACATGCAGCTGTGGCACGGCCTGCGTTCCTTCTACCGCTTCGTCGGCGAGTACCGCGAATCCTGGACTGTGTTGCACCGCCAGGCGCTCACCGTCGGCGGCACATTCGCCGCCGAGATCACGGACATGCGCATGCGAGCGATCGAGCTGGTCGCCGCGCTGGTGGTGGCCGCGGGCACGCGGAAAGGGCTCGGCGAGCAGGCGGAGTTCTCCGGGACCGGCCTGTCCGCGGCGCTGGTGGGCGCGGCGGAATCGCTGGCCGACTGGGCGCTGGACCACCCGGAGATCTCCGACGGCGTACTCGCTTCGTGGCTGATGAATCTCGTCTGGCTCGGGTTCAACGACCTCGTCGAAGGACAGGTCTGGAAGCCGTCAGACGCCTGAGATCACGCCGTCGAGATGCGGCTTCGGCTTGCGGGCGTGCCACAGTTCGAAAGCCCAGCCGTCGTCGGTGTGCCAGCTGGTGAACGCAGCCTTCGCGGGGAGCAGCACCGGTTGCTTGAACCGCACCTCGACGCTGAACGCGGGCGGCAGCCGGCCTTCGAACGAGGCCAGCGCACGGGCCTTCGTCCACATGCCGTGCGCGATCGCCTTCGGAAAGCCGAACAGGCAGGCGGTCAGGGGGTGCAGGTGGATCGGGTTGCGGTCGCCCGAGACCTCGGCGTAGCGGCGGCCGATGTCGCCCGGGATATGCCACAGCCCGGTGGGCGTCGGAGGAGCCAGCACCGCGCGAGGACCGGCCGGCGAGGCGCCGTCGCCGCGACGTAGATAAGTCGACACCTCGGACCAGACGGTTTCCTCGCCGACGCGCAGCTCGCTCACGAGGTCGAGCTGCCGGCCTTTCTCGTGCGGCCGCAGGTTCTCCGCGCGCACCCGTGCGCTGAACGTCTCGTCGAGACGCAGCTGACGACGTTGAGTGATCCGGTTTTCCACGTGCACCAGGCCGAGCAGGGGGAACGGGAAACCCGGGTCGGTCATCAACGACATCTGCATGCCGAAGACGAGCATGTGCGGATACGTCGCGGGCAGCTCGTCGGAGTAGCGGAATCCGCAGACATCGGCGTAGGCCGCGACGTGCGCGGAGTCCACGACGACCTCCGGGCGCACCAGCTCGGTGTCCGGCAGCGTCGTCCCGCCGCCACGGCTCAGCAGCGCTTTCGCGTACAGCGAAGCCAGGTTCGGCGCGCTACTCAGCTCACGGACCGTCATCACGCCCCCAGCAGCGCTTGGCCACACACGCGGACCACGTTGCCGTTGACCGCCGCGGACGCCGGATTCGCGTACCACGCAATGGTTTCCGCAACGTCCACCGGCAATCCGCCCTGGCCGAGACTGGACAGCCGCCGCCCGGCCTCGCGAATGAACAGCGGGACGGCGGCGGTCATCTGCGTCTCGATGAACCCGGGGGCGACCGCGTTGATCGTGCCGCCGTAGTCGGCGAGCTGCGGGGCACCGACGTTCACCATGCCGATCACGCCCGCCTTCGACGTGGCGTAGTTGGTCTGGCCTACGTTGCCGGCGATTCCCGCGATCGAGGAGACGCCGACGATACGGCCGTTTTCGTTGAGCACCTTGTCACCGAGCAGCTTGTCGTTCACCGCCAGCTGCGCGGCGAGGTTCACGGTGAGTACCGCGTCCCAGCCCGCTTCGGTCAGGTTGCCGAGCGTTTTGTCCCGGGTGATCCCTGCGTTGTGCACGACGACATCGACGCCGCCACGGCGGGTCGTCAGGTATTCGGCGAGCCTCTCCGGCGCGTCGGCGGCGGTGATGTCCAGCTGCAGCGCGGAACCGCCGATCTGATTGGCCACTGTGGACAGATCGGCACCCTGCGCCGGGATGTCCAACGCGACCACGTGCGCGCCGTCGCGGGCCAGCGTCTCGGCGATCGCCGCGCCGATCCCGCGCGAGGCACCGGTGACCAGTGCGGTCTTGTCGTCCAGCGGCTTTTCCCAGCTCGCCGGCGTGGGCGCGGTCTTCGCGAGCGTGCCGACACGGATCACCTGTGCGTCCACAAAGGCCGACTTCGCCGACAGAAGAAACCGAAGCGTGGACTCAGTGGCTTCTTCAGCGCCTTCGGCCACGTACACGAGTTGCGCTGTCGCCCCGCGCTTCAGCTCCTTGCCGACCGAGCGGACGAAGCCTTCCAGCGCCCGCTGCGCGATCCGCTCACGCCCCTCGACGGACTCCGGCGGCGTGCCGAGGACGACCACCCGGCCGGACGAGCCGACCTTGCGGATCACCGGATGGAAGAAGCGATAAACCTCGCGCAGCCCGCCCGGGTCCCGGACGCCGGTCGCGTCGAAGACCAGGGCCGCGTGCCGCTCGGCAGGCGTGCTGAGCACCTCGATCCCGGCGCCGGCGAGCTGTGCCTGGACGGACTTCTCCAGCCGGCCGCCGGGCGCCGCGCCGAAAAGCGCGGGACCTTCGAGCGCGGGCTGACCGGGGCGGTACCGGCGCAGCGTCGCGGGGCTGGGCAGGCCGAGCTTCGGCACCACGAATCGCCCCAGCGGGGTTTTCGTGAACTGCTGGTACCTGTCCGCCATCACGCGCCTCCCGTGCCGTCTGCGTCCTGCCACAGTCTAACTTACTCACAAGTAGGTTACAGTGGACGCGGGACGATTTCAGAGAGGTGGACGTCATGGCGACCAGAAAGACCCCAGCGGTGCGCAAGGTCGCGATCGTCGGCGGGAACCGGATCCCGTTCGCGCGATCGAACGGGCCCTACGCCCGGGCGGCCAACCAGGACATGTTCACCGCCGCATTGGACGGCCTGGTCAGCCGGTTTTCCTTGCAGGACGAGGTGATCGGCGAGGTCGCCGCGGGTGCGGTGCTGAAGCACTCGAAGGACTTCAACCTGGCCAGGGAAAGCGTGCTGGGCAGCAGGCTCTCGCCCGTGACCCCGGCCTCCGACGTGCAGATGGCCTGCGGTACCGGATTGCAGGCGGTGATCAACGTCGCCCACAAGATCGCACTCGGGGAAATCGATTCGGCGATCGCCGGCGGAGTCGACACCACGAGTGACGCCCCACTCGCGGTGCACCCGGAGCTGCGGAAGATTCTCGTACGGCTCAACGCCGCCAGGACGCTGCCGGACCGGCTCAAGCTCGTCGCGAAGATCCGGCCCGGTCACCTGGTGCCGGAGATCCCGCGCAACTCCGAGCCGCGCACCGGGTTGTCGATGGGGGAGCACGCCGCGCTCACCGCGAAGGTCTGGGACGTGACGCGCGAAGCGCAGGACGAACTCGCCGCGGCCAGCCACCGCAACCTCGCCGCCGCCTACGACCGCGGGTTCTTCGACGATCTGCTCACCCCGTTCCTCAAGCTGACCCGCGACCAGAATCTGCGGCCGGACTCGTCGGTGGAGAAGCTGGCCAAGCTCAAGCCGGTGTACGGCGGCGCGGACGGGACCATGACCGCAGGCAACTCGACGCCCCTCACCGACGGCGCGTCCACCGTGCTGCTCGCGACCGACGCGTGGGCCAAGGCGCACAACCTGCCGGTGCTGGCCTACCTGACGTTCAGCCAGACCGCGGCGGTCGATTACGTGCACGGCGACGAGGGTCTGCTGATGGCGCCCGCTTACGCTGTGCCACGGATGCTGGAGCGAGCGGGACTTTCCCTGCAGGACTTCGACTTCTACGAGATCCACGAAGCGTTCGCGTCACAGGTGCTCGCCACGCTCAAGGCGTGGGAGGACCCGGCGTTCGCCAAGGAGAAGCTGGGGCTGGACGCGCCGCTCGGCTCGATCGACCGGGCCAAGCTCAATGTGAATGGTTCCTCGCTGGCCGCCGGGCACCCGTTCGCCGCCACCGGTGGGCGGATCGTGGCCACGCTGGCGAAGCTGCTGCACGAGAAGGGCTCGGGCCGTGGCCTGATCTCGATTTGCGCGGCAGGCGGGCAGGGTGTGACGGCGATCCTGGAGAAGTAGCCGGGACGCGCCGGGGGATGGCGATGGGATACCGATGCGGCCCGCCGGTTTCGCGGTCGAACGGGTGCCGGGCCGGATCGGGCCGATCTGGGTCGGGCCAGGCCGATCCGAGGCGCGTCGAGCCGGACCGGGCTGGGCTGGTCGCATCAAGCCGATCCCGGTCGAGTCACGCCGGCCCAATCCGGCCCCGGCCCGCTGTCAGTCCGTCCGGGACCGCTCCGCCTTCTTGCCCAGCCGTTCCGCCCGCTTGCCCGCCTTCTTCGCGGCGCGGCGGGCCCGCCAGCCCAGGGACGGCTTGCCCGCGGTGTCGGCCACCGCCAGGAGCAGGCCACCGGCCAGACCGGCGTTCTTCAGGAAGTGCACCTGCTGGCCCGCTTTGGCCACCGAGTCGGTCTCCTCCCAGAACCGGTGACTGGCCAGGGTGGTCGGCACCAGCGAGCCGAGCAGCGCGACCGCCGCCAGGCGCGGGACCCGGCCGGTGGCCAGCGCGAAGCCGGCGCCGATCTTGACCGCGGCGTCGATGCGCACCAGCGTCGCCGGATCGCGCGGTACGCGCTCCGGCACCAGACCGTCGGCCTTGTCCAAGGCACCGGTGATCAGGGGTTCGGCAGCCTTCGCGTGCCCTTGCACATCGCGGAGGGCGCCGATCCCGCCGAAGATGAAGATCGACGCGAGCAGTGGGCGTGCCGCCCGGCGCAGAATCACGGTTCCGCCTCCCTGAGTCTGTGGTCCTTGCCAAAAACCTACCGCCACCAAGGCCCTCACGGCTCGTCCCCAGCCGAACCAAGTCCGCCCTACCCGGGAAGGCCGTGAAGGGAACCTTCACAGCCGCAGAGTCGAGGGTTCCGGCAAAGCCGGTGTAGAGGTCCGTGAAGGGACCCTTCACGGACTCTGAGTCTGTGAAGGGACCCTTCACAGACCCGAAACCGGTCCGGCGCACGCCACGAGGTGGTCGCACACACCTCCGCATCGCCCACTGCCGGGTCCCCGACCAACTTTGCCGACACCCTGGCCGCAGAGTCCGTGAAGGTGGCCTTCACGGACCCGCGCGGCTGGTGGCCAACCAGGCCAGTGCTGCCTAGCTGAATATCGGGAAAATCCTAGATACCGGAATACACCGCTACCGAGACGCTTGATCTTGACACTGCGTCAACCTCTACCGTCGAAAGCCGGCTGTACGTGGACGACGGAGCCGGCACTGCCGAGTACATCCGCGACTCGAGGAAGATCTACTCGACGCGGAACCTGCCGGGCTGACCCGACGTCGGAGTGATGCTGGGGGTAGGGATGGACGGGGCTGCAGACCCGTCCATCCCTCGGCGCCGAGCCGACACGGCTAGTGCGGTATGGCGGAATATCGGGTGGGAGCTAGACAACCGGATACGGTGCCAGAGTGGACCCCATCCGCAATCCGTTCGCGCCCGGTGCCGGGCAGCGCCCGCCGGAGCTGGCGGGGCGGGAACGCGAGCTGAAGGCGTTCGAGGTGGTGCTCGAACGCGTGGCGCGGGGCCGTCCGGAGCGCAGCCTCGTGCTCACCGGGCTGCGCGGCGTCGGCAAGACCGTGCTGCTGGGCGAGCTGCGTTCGATGGCGGTCCGGCGCGGCTGGGGTGCGGGCAAGATCGAGGCGCGACCGGATGCCGAGCTGCGCCGTCCGCTGTCCGCCGCACTGCATCGGGCGATCCGCGACCTCGCGGTGCGCCACCGCGCGCCGGACCGGGTGGAGACCGTGCTCGGCGTGCTCAAGGCGTTCGCGCTGAAGGCGAGCAAGCCGGACGCGAAGCTGCGCGACCGCTGGCAGCCCGGGATCGACGCGCCCGCGGCGCAGGGCCGCGCCGATTCCGGCGACATCGAGATCGACCTGGTGGAGCTGTTCACCGACGTCGCGGAGCTGGCCGCGGACGTCGGCACGGGCGTGGCCCTGTTGATCGACGAGATCCAGGATCTCCAGCCGGACGACGTTTCGGCGCTGTGCGCGGCCTGCCACGAGCTGTCGCAGTCCGGCGCACCGCTCGTGGTCGTCGGCGCCGGGCTGCCGCACGTGCCCGCGGTGCTGTCCGCGTCGAAGTCCTACTCGGAGCGGCTCTTCCGGTACGCCCGCATCGACCGGCTGGACCGGGCGGACGCCGACCTCGCCGTCCTCGCCCCGATCGAGCGCGAGGAAGCGGGCATCGAGCCGGAGGCGCTGGACGCGCTCTTCGACGCTTCCGGCGGGTATCCGTACTTCATCCAGGCTTACAGCAAGGCCGCCTGGGACGCCGCACCGGACGACCCGATCACGGTCAAGGACGTTCAGGTCGCCGCACCCGAGGCGGAGGCGGAGCTGGCCGTCGGGTTCTTCGGGTCCCGCTACGAGCGCGCGACCCCGGCCGAGCGCGAGTACCTGCTCGCGATGGCCGAGCTGACCCAGGGCAAGGACGAGGCCTCCAGCACCGCGGACGTGGCCGTTTACCTGGGCCGCAAGCCTTCCTCGCTGTCGCCGGCCCGGGACAACCTGATGAAGAAGGGGCTGGTCTACTCCGCCGAACGCGGGCAGATCGCCTTCACCGTGCCGCACTTCGGGCATTACCTGCTCGGCCGCGACTGACCCCCACGGCCCCCGCGTCAGCGTCTATGCGGCTTCCTATCGCTTTCTAGCGGAGAAGCTAGACAGCCGTAGGAAAACTGGGCGCGTTACCTGCTTGTGACCGCTAACACGAAATCTGTCCGGCCATGTCCGGATCTTGTCCGATGATTCTTCGGCCAGTGCGGCACGTCACCGTTGAATCGTTGGATTCCTTGTGAAAAAAGGTGCATACTGGAGGCACAGCCACCGAAGACCTTGCAAAGGGGATGCAGACACCAATGAGCAACATCGCCGCCAAGCTCCGTGCCCGTCGCGCCGAGGCTCGCACTCGCCGGGCGCTGAACCGCGCGATCGACACCGCGGCCACCTCCACGGTCCGGCAGGAGCTCATCGCACTGGCCCAGGCACGTCAGCCGTTCATGCGCTGACCTGCGTCAACGACCGTGGTCGCCACACGTACGTGAGTGATCCAGACCACATGAGAGCAAGGGTGTAACGCCCCGCTACGTGGCTTCGATACCCCCTACGACCCCGTGATGCTGGCGGACCCCCGACCTGGCAGCATCACGGGGTTTCCATATTTCCGGGCCGGGTCGCCCGCCGCCGTCCCACCAGGGGAGAAACCCCTTGCCCCGCACGGCCCCGCCGGTAATCCTTGACTCAGGCAACGATCCGAGGTTGAGGTGATCCAGGATGACCGGCTCCAGTCTGGCCGAACGCGTCGCCGCGGTGCGCGCGTTCAACCGGCTCTACACCGGCGTGATCGGCGTGCTCGACGAGGGCCCGGCCGACGCCGAGTACTCGCTGAGCGAGGCCCGGGTGCTGTTCGAACTCGCCCAGCAGGAGCAGGTCCAGGTCACCGAGCTGCGCAAGCGGCTCTCCCTCGACGGCGGGTACGCCAGCAGGCTGCTGAGCAGGCTCGAAACCCGCGGCCTGCTCGTGCGCGAGCGCAGCACGAGCGACGCGCGCAAGCAGGTGGTCGCGCTGACCGCGGCGGGCCGGGCGGCGTTCGCCGATCTGAACGGCCGCTCGACCCGGCGGATCGGCGGGCTGCTGGAACGGTTCCCCGACCGCGACCAGCGACGTCTGCTCGGCGCGATGGGGACCATCACCGCACTCGTCGGCGAGCCGCCGCACCCGGTGCCCATGGTGACGCTGCGCGCCCCACGTCCGGGTGATCTCGGCTGGGTGACGCAGCGGCACGGTGAGCAATACGCCGAGGAGTACGGGCTCAACGAACGGTTCGAGGCACTCGTGACCAGGATCGTCGCGGACTACGCCGAGCACCCCGATCCCCGCCAGACCGGCTGGATCGCCGAGCTGGACGGTGTGCGGGTCGGCAGCATCTTCTGCATGCCCGGCGCCGACCCGGACCTCGCGAAGCTGCGGATGCTCCTGCTGGAACCGGCCGCGCGCGGGCACGGCGTCGGCAAGCGGCTCGTGCGGGAGTGCGTCGAGTTCGCCCGTTCGCACGGGTACGCCCGGATGGAGCTGTCCACGCTGTCGGTGCTCAGCGCCGCCCGCGGGATCTACCGTGCGGCCGGGTTCGAACTCGCCGATCAGTACCCCACCGACGAGTTCGGACCGCTGCTGACCGAAGAGATCTGGCGGCTGGAGTTCTAGGTGTTCGTCGCCTACTGCGCTGTCTGCGACCGTCGAACGCTGCTGGGCGTCGACGAGATCGACTGGGTCGAGAACCTCACCCGCGGGGTGCTCTCGGTTTCCGGTCGCTGCCCTCGCGGGCACGAGGTGGTCATCCTCACCGGCGACGCGTTCACCCCGCACCGGGACCCGCGCTACTTCGGCCCGGCACCGCGGATCTGGACCAAACCGCTGAACCGGATGCGCAGCTGGTTGCGCATCCGGTTCCAGCTCAGCCGGGACCTGCCCGGACCGTTCTACCGCTTCTGACGGCCCATCAGATAGAACTCCGAGTTGGGCCGCAACGCGGTCAGGTGCGCCAATCGGTTGGACATCGCGAACAGCGCGGTGATGGCGCCGACGTCCCAGATCTCGTCCTCGGTGAGCCCGGCCTCGCGGGCCGCGTCGAGATCGCCTTCGCCGAACAACGCCGGCTCGTGGGCCAGCGCCAGCGCGAGATCCACGATCGCGCGGCCACGTTCGTCGAGTTCCACCTGCCACGGGTTCGCGGCCACCCGGTCGGACAGCTCCGGGTCCTTGGCCCGGATCCGCAGGATCGCCCCGTGCGCGACCACGCAGTAAGTGCAGTGGTTCGCCCCGGACGTCGCGACCACGACCAGCTCGCGTTCGGCCTTGCTGAGTCCGCCCTCGCGCTCCATCAGCGCGTCGTGGTAGTCGAGGAAGGCCCGCAGCTCGGCCAGCCGGTGGCCGAGCGCGCGGAAGATGTTCGGCGTGAATCCGGACTTCTCCGCGATGGCCCCGATCCGGGTACGCAGGTCGTCGGGCAGGTCTTCGAGTTCCGTCACCGGGAACCGGCTCACCGCATCGCTCATGCCCCCAAGGTATCTCCGTTGACCCGGGAGGAGTTTCCTTACGGGCGTGGACTGGACCGCGTATGTGGACGGCTACTGCGAACGGCTCGCCCCTGGGCTGTGGGGTGAGCCGTTCAACGACGTGACCAACCTGGCCTTCCTAGTGGCTGCCGGGCTGGTCTGGTGGAGAGCGAACGGACAGCGGCACGGGCGGCTTCTCGCCGGGCTGATCGGGCTGGTGTTCGTGGCCAGCACCGTGTTCCACCTGGTCGCCACGCGCTGGGGCGCGGTCGCGGACTCGTCGGCGATCGCGGTGTTCCTGCTGTATTACGCGGCGATGTTCCCGCGGATGTTCTTCGGCGTGCCAATGCGGTGGTCCTGGCTCGCCGCGCCCGCATTCGCCGGACTGACCGTGGCGACGGCGGCGTTCGGTGGCGGGCTCTACCTGCCGGCGCTCATCGGGCTTGCCGTGTTCACGGTGGCACTCGCGGTCGCGCGTGATCCGTACTGGGCGCACTTCGCGGTAGCCGGGGCGATTTTCGCGCTGTCACTGGCCTTTCGCCAGGTCGACGAGGTCGTGTGCGACGTCTTCCCGACCGGCACGCACTTCCTGTGGCACCTGCTCAACGCGGTGGTGCTGTACGTGGTCTCGAACGCCATGATCGCGAAAACGGCCCACTCACCGGAAGATGAGCGGGCCGTTTCGTCCGATTAGGACTCAGGGCGCTCAGTGCGCGCCGATCGGGCGCAGGTCCTTGTCGTGCTCGTCCGCGTGATAGTCCTCCGGGCCGGTGTCGTCCCGGCCCGGGTTCCACTTCAGCGCGCGGGCGAGCACCGAGACCACCGCCGCGACGAGGATGTTCGCGATCAGCGCCACGAAACCGGGGTAGATCTGCACCGCGGCCAGCCCGGTGCCGCCGAACGGGTGCCAGCCGAAGATCGACAGGTTGCCCATCGCCAGCGCGGACCCGCCGAAGTGCTGTTTGCCGTTGGCCGGGTTGGGAATGCCGTACAGCATGATCAGGCCCCAGCCCATGCCCACGACCCAGCCGGCGATCAGCCCGGCCTTGTGGAACCACCGGGTGTAGAGCGCGATCGCCACCGCGGGCAGCGTCTGCAGGATCAGCACCCCGCCGATGAGCTGCAGGTCGATGGAGAACTGCGGGTCGATCAGGATGATCACCAGCACCGCGCCCAGCTTCACCACCAGCGAAGCGAGCTTGGCCTGCTTGGCCTCCTGCCTCGGGGTCGCGTCCTTGCGGATGTACTCCTTGTAGATGTTGCGGGTCCACAGGTTCGCCGCGGCGATCGACATGATCGCCGCGGGCACCAGCGCGCCGATCCCGATCGCGGCGAACGCGATCCCCGCGAACCAGTTCGAGAACTGCGAATCGAACAGCAGCGGGACGATGGTGTTGCCGTCCGGCTTGCCGGTGGCCGCGTTGGTCAACGGCTTCACCCCGGCCGTGATCGCGACGTACCCGAGCAGCGCGAGCAGGCCGAGCACGAACGAGTAGGAGGGCAGCGCGACCATGTTGCGCTTGATGACGTTGCGCCCGCGGGAGGCGAGCACGCTGGTCAGCGAATGCGGGTACAGGAACAGTGCGAGCGCCGAGCCGAGCGCCAGCGTCGCGTACTGCAGCTGGTTGTTGGAGTTCAGCAGGATCGAACCGGCCGGTTTGCCGGTCGCCGGGCTCGGCTTCGCCAGCGTTTCCTTGGCCGTGTCGAAGATGTGGCTCCAGCCGCCGAGTTTGGACGGCAGGTAGACGATCGCCACGATGATCACGAGGTAGATCAGGATGTCCTTGACGAACGCGATCAGCGCGGGCGCGCGCAGGCCCGACTGGTAGGTGTAGAGCGCCAGGATCAGGAAGGCGACCAGCAGCGGCAGGTGCCCGACGATGCCGGAACCGTTGATGCCCATGGTGCGCAGCACGGCTTCGAGGCCGACCAGCTGCAGTGCGATGTAGGGCATGGTCGCGACGATGCCGGTGATCGCGATCAGCAGCGCCAGCGTCGGCGAGCCGAAGCGGCCGCGGACGAAGTCGGCCGGAGTCACGTACCCCTTGGACCGGCTGACCGACCACATCCGCAACGCGGGCAGCAGCACGATCGGATAGACGACGATCGTGTAGGGCAGCGCGTACATGCCGAGCGCGCCGGCGCTGAACACGAGCGCGGGCACCGCGACGAATGTGTAGGCGGTGTAGAGGTCACCGCCGAGCAGGAACCAGGTGATCCACGAACCGAACCTCCGGCCGCCGAGGCCCCATTCGTCGAGGTGGTCGAGCGAACCGCCCGCCTTCCACCGCGACGCGACGAAGCCGAGCACGGTGACCAGCGCGAACAGGACGATGAAGATGCTCAGCTCGACCCATTGGATGTGGTTCATCGGGCGTTCCCCTCGTCCAGGTCGTCCACATCCCGCTCCTCGCGGGCCGGGTTGGCCGGCTTGTTCCGGGTCGCCCAGTAGACGATGCCGGTGCACAGCACGCCGGCCACCACGAAGACCAGCTGGAACCAGTAGAAGAAGGGCATGCCGAACAGGCGTGGCTCATCCGAGTTGAACAGCGGCGTGACCAGGATCAGCAGCGGGATGAGCAACAGCAGATTCCAGGCGCTGAACTGGAATCCGCGCACCCGCCGGTCCGGTTTGGCAGTGGACATGGGACCTCACCTAACACTTGCGCGACACAGCGACGGCCTGACCCTAGAACCTCGGCGTGGCGCGCGGCACAGCTGCCCGGTATCGATTTGACCAGAGTGGTTTTCCAACCCGGATGCTGTGGACACATCCGTGGAGAACCCGCCGGGAACGGGCTTGTACCGCCGATCGGCGGTATGCGGATAACCCCATTGTGCGGTGTCGCGAACCACCGGACGCCCCCAGAAATTGTGTCCCGGTCCGGTTGTCCACGGCCCCGGCTCCCTTGTGCACAGAGTTGTCCACAGGCAGTGGACAACTCTGTGGCTAAACTGGGCGGCATGGTGCGCGTGCCCCTCACCGACGAAGAACGCTCCCGCGGCGAGCGGCTGGGCGTGGTGCTGCGCGCCGCCCGGGCGAGCCGGAGCATGACCGAGGTGGCCGAGGAGGCGGGAATCTCGGTGGAAACCCTGCGCAAGATCGAAACCGGCCGGATCCCGACCCCGGCGTTCTTCACCGTCGCGGCGATCGCGGACGCCGTGCAGCTACCCCTGGATCGGCTGCGCCTGGACTGCGACCCCACCAGCCTCTCCCAAGCCAGCTAGCCTTCCCCGCACCCTCGATTCGCAGGCTGTGAAGGGTCCCTTCACGGACGCTGAGGCTGTGAAGGGACCCTTCACAGCCCTTGAGCGGGGGCGAGCTCGGCGAGGATGCGGGTGCGGTCGTTGAGGAAGTCGCAGTCGCGGGCGGGCAGGTCGAACGAGTTGAGCAGTTTCTCGAAATCGGCGAACTCGTCCGCGGTCAGCCGGAAACCGGTGTGGGTGAAGTGCGCGGCCAGAGTGTCGGCCAGTTCCTCCCATTCGCCCGACCACTGGAGTTCGAGGTAGTACGCCAGATCCCGCTTGGCCAGGCGATCGGTCAGCTGCTGCAGGAGGCTGTCGAGGAAGTAGCTGATGCGGTTGCCCGAGCGGTCCGTCACGGCGGGGTTCGCCGGGTCACGGGCGGTGTCGGGATTGCGGAGCACGCCGGGGCCGGACAACGGGTAGCCGGTGTGCACGTGGCCGTTGCCGTTCACCAGGACCGCGACGTGCACGCCGTACCGCTCACCCGCGCAGCGCCAGCGGCCGTTGTACTGCTGGCGGCGGGGTCCGTCCGGGTCGTTGGCCACGTCCTTCAGCACCGCGATGATCTGCTCGGCACTCCAGCCGGACGGGAACTCCGTGGTCGCCCGATGACCGGCGCCGGAGCCGTGTCCACCACCCATTCGGGGCTCCTCTCGTCGGCACGGAGCCTAACTCTGCCGCGCGCGTTCGGCCGGTCAGCCGGCCGCGGCCGCGCGGCAAGTCCGTGAAGGGTCCCTTCACGGACTCAGCGACCGTGAAGGGACCCTTCACAGCCTGAGACGAAAGGGACGTTCGCACCGCCGTGGCACGAACGTCCCTTTCGGACACTCCGGGGCTCAGCCCAGCCGCTGGGCCAGCGCGTCCAGCTCGTCGCGCAGCGAGGCGGGCACCTGGCCGATCTTGGCGAACCACTCCTCGATCAGCGGCAGCTCGGCCCGCCACTCCTCGGGGTTGACGGCCAGCGCGGCCTCGATGTCCTCGACCGGCTCGGACAGGCCATCGGTGTCCAGGTCGGCCGCGGCGGGCACGTAGCCGATCGGCGTCTCGGTGGCGTCGCCCTTGCCCTCCACGCGATCGAGCACCCACTTGAGCACGCGCGAGTTCTCGCCGAAGCCCGGCCACAGGAACCGGCCGTCGTCGCCGCGGCGGAACCAGTTGACGTAGAAGATCTTCGGCAGCTTGTTCGCGTCGGCGTTCTTGCCCAGGTCCAGCCAGTGCTTGAAGTAGTCACCGGCGTGGTAGCCGAGGAACGGCAGCATCGCCATCGGGTCGCGGCGCACGTTGCCCACCGCGCCGGCCGCCGCGGCGGTGGTCTCCGAGGACATCGTGGCGCCCATGAACACGCCGTGCTGCCAGTCGCGGGCCTCGTTCACCAGCGGCACGGTGGTCTTGCGCCGCCCGCCGAACAGGATCGCCGAGATCGGCACGCCCTGCGGGTCGTCCCACTCCGGGGCGAGGATCGGGCACTGCGACATCGGCGTGCAGTAACGCGAGTTCGGGTGCGCGGCCTTCTCTTCGGACTCCGGCGTCCAGTCCTGGTGCTTCCACGAGGTGAGGTGCGCGGGCTTGTGCTCCATGCCCTCCCACCAGATGTCCCCGTCGTCGGTGAGCGCGACGTTGGTGAAGACCGTGTTGCCCTGCTCGATGGTGCGCATGGCGTTCGGGTTGGTGTGGTAGTCGGTGCCCGGCGCGACGCCGAAGAAACCGAACTCCGGATTCACCGCGTAGAGCCGGCCGTCCTCACCGAACCGCATCCAGGCGATGTCGTCACCGAGGGTTTCCGCGCGCCAGCCCGGAATGGTCGGCTGCAGCATGGCGAGGTTGGTCTTGCCGCAGGCGCTCGGGAACGCCGCCGCGACGTAGTGGACCTTCTCCTCCGGCGAGATCAGCTTGAGGATCAGCATGTGCTCGGCCAGCCAGCCCTCGTCCCGGGCCATCACCGAGGCGATCCGCAGCGAGTAACACTTCTTGCCCAGCAAGGAGTTTCCGCCGTAGCCGGAGCCGTAGCTCCAGATCGCGCGCTCCTCCGGGAAGTGCGAGATGTACTTGGTCTCGCTGCACGGCCAGGCGACGTCCTGCTCGCCCGGCTGCAGCGGCGCGCCGACCGAATGCAGCGCGGGCACGAACTCGCGCTCGCCGCCGTCCGGCGCGATGAACTTGTCCAGCGCCGCCTTGCCCGCGCGGGTCATCACCCGCATCGAGGCCACCACGTACGCGAAATCGGTGATTTCCAAGCCCAGCTTGGGATTCTCGTCGCCGAGCGGCCCCATGCAGAACGGGATCACGTACATCGTGCGACCACGCATGCACCCGCGGTACAGCTCGGTCATGGTGGCCTTCATCTCGGCCGGGGCCACCCAGTTGTTCGTCGGGCCGGCGTCCTCCTCCCGCTTCGAGCAGATGAAGGTGCGGTCCTCGACGCGCGCGACGTCGCCGGGGTCGGAGGTGGCCCAGTAGGAGTTCGGCTTGGCCTTCAGCCGCACGAAGGTGCCGGCTTCGACCAGGCCTTCGTTGATCCGGGCGGCCTCTTCGTCGGACCCGTCGACCCACACCACGCGGTCCGGGGTGGTCAGTTCGGCGACCTCCCGGACCCAGGACAGCACGCCGGTGTGCGTCGTCGGCGCGTTGTCCAGCCCGGGAATGGCGACTGCGGTCATCTCTACTCCTGACTCCGACGACAAAAGAGCCCACACCGCGAACGACGGGGTTCTTGGTGCGGGCTTCATTGCCGGCGACCGAATGGCTTCGCCCACCGGCGGCGAACCGGTGTACGAGTTTTGGGATTCCCCGACTGTAGCCGGATGACCGGCAGGTAACCGAGAGCTGACCTGTCGGTTCTCTCACAAGAACGATAAGGGAATCGATTCAGTTTCACCGGTTCGGTCCAGCGCCGGAAATCCTCCTGACGGGGCGCCGCATTCGGGTGCGTTGCCCGTGCGCCGATACGACGAAGGGCCCGGCAACCGCCGGGCCCTTCGACTGTGACGCAGGTTACTTACGACAGCTCAGTTGGGGCTGATCCACTGGCCGGTGCCGGAGTCGATCCGCGCGACACCGTTGAGCAGCTGGGTGCCCTCGCCGCCCCAGGCCGCGTCGGCCGCCGGGTCGAGCGCCCGGTTCGGCGCACCGGAGGTCTCGCTCCACTGGCCGGGGCCGCTGTGCTCGTAGGTGCTGGTGGAGCCGTCCGAGCCGATCTCGACCGCGACGTCCGCCTCACCGTCGCCGTCGGTGTCGGTGAACGCGATGGTGCCGCCGGACTTCGTCTCCACGACCGCGGTGTCGTTGTGCCCGTCGTGGTCGGTGTCGATGGTCGCCGCGCCGGCATCGACTCCGCCGCCGGGCAGATCGGCGTGGATGTGCCCGCCGGTCGAGGTGTGCTGGGCCGGCGCATCGGTGCCGCCGGCGTGGCCACCGGATTCCACCCACGAACCGCTGGCCTCGTCGTAGACAGCCTTTTCCTGTACCTGGCCGCTCGCACCGAGCACCTCGTACCGGTCGGCGACCCCGTCGTGATCGGTGTCCAGGAAGGCCTGCGCCGTCCCGTCGCCGTGCTCCACGATGGCGGTGTCGGCCACGCCGTCGTGGTCCGCGTCGTAGTTGACCTCGGCCTGGTACTCCTGTCCTTCGACGTGCACGGTCATGGCTTCGGGCCCGTTGGCGTCGCCGCCGCCGCTCTCGTCGACCCACATGGGTGGTGCCCCCTTTTTTTGGTACGGCCGGGTCTGAGCTGTATCGATCGGTGAGACTCACGGTATGCCGGTTCGGTTCCCGTCCACAAGCCGATCAGTGCCCAGGTCAGTCCCGCCTCAGCCGATCACGCCCGGTCCCGGAGCGCGCGGATACGGGTGAGCAGCGCCTCAGCCGTGGCGTGGCCTTCGGTGATCTCCCGCAGGCGTCTGGCCACGATCGCGATCTTCTTCGCCCGTTCCTGCGCGCCCATCTTGATCGTCTGATCGACCTGCTTCAGTTCCGCCTCGATGGCCTCGATCCGGCGGCCCATCGCGTCGTCCAAGGCCAGCGACAGCTGTTGCTCGGCCTCGATGAGCTGCTCGGCGACCAGCTGGTCGAGCGTGGCACGGGCGTCCGCAATGGCCTCGACCAGCCATTGCTTCAGATGCTGCTTGTCCGCGGCCTGCTTGCGGGTGCGGGCCATCCACCAGCCGGCGCCGAGGCCGATCACGATTGTCGCGGGCAGCACCACAGGGTTCAGCAAAGCGACCCCGGCCAGCGGCAGCGCGGCCAGCTTGCCCGCGCCGAGGCCGCCGGAAACACCCATGAACACCAGCAGTTTGTCCTCGGCCGTCGGCGGCTTCTTGTCCGGCGGGCGCAGGACCACCGGCGGGCCGCCCGCCCTGGCGAACTGACCGCGGATCACGTCCAATTCCCCGGGGGAGAACAGCTCCGCGAGCGCGACGTTCGTGACTTGGTTCAGCCGTTGGGAAAGCAGCATCGAAACGCGTTGCGACGTGGTCTGCAGCGCGATGTCCACATCCTGCGGCAGCGCGGCCAGATCTTCGCGCTTCGCGGCGTCGATGCGTTGCCTGAAATGTGCCTGGGCCTCCCGCATCTCCCGGCTGCTCTCGTGCCCGATCTCGACGCGGGTGCGCTGGATCTCCCCGCGCAGCCTCAGCTGCCAGCCCCGGGTGGACGTGCGCCGGTCGGACTGCAGCTGGTCCCGGCGTGCGCGCAGCTGTTCAGCCTCGGCCTCGCCCGCGGACAGCGCGCGGCTTTCCGCCTGGAGCCCGGCTTTCAGCTCCGCCAGCACGCTGGAGAGCGCCCGCAGCGTGTTGGCCTCGGTGAGCATCATCGACCGGCCAACGAGCAACTCCTGCAGGGCCACCTGCAGCGCGGCGATCCCGGACTTCTCCCGCAACATCGCGGCGACCTGTTCATTCGGCGCCTTCGCCGCGGTCTCGAACACGCGCACCGACACCGGGTGGAACACCGCCTCGGCGAACCTCGGCGCATGCTCGGCCAGCAGCCGGCGGTCCGCTTCGAGGATCTCCCGCCAGCCACGGAACGCGTCGGTCTTCGCCAGCACGAAGACGACCGTTTCCACACGATCCGCGACGTCGCGCAGGAACCGCAGCTCGGTGCTCGTGAACGGGGCCGACGCGTCGACCACGAACACCAGCGCGGTCGCCTCCGCGGCGGCTTCCCGGGCCAGCGTGCCGTGCCGCGAATCGAGACCGCCGACGCCCGGGGTGTCCACCAGCGTCAGCCGCTCCAGCAGCGGGATCGGGCCGGACACCTCGACGTAACGCGGCGGAAGCTGGCCGGGCGGCAGCTCGTGTGCCGCGGACACCCAGTCCACCAGCTGCCCGAGGTCGAACGGCACGGACGGATGCTGCCCGGGGTAGCATGCCTGCGCACCCCACTGCGCCGCATGCTCGAAGACCAGGTACGTCGCGGTCGCCACGTCCGCGTCCACCGGGGACAGCCCCGGACTCGCCAGCAGCGCGTTGACCAGCGAACTCTTGCCTCGGTTGGTCTCGCCAACGACCACCACCGACGGCTTGGCCGAACGAGTCCGGCGCACGTCTGCGACCCACTGCGCGAGCGCCGGATCGGCCTCGCGGACCACCTCCAGCAGCTGCTCGCGAGCGGCCTGGACCTGCGCGGGCAGCGCCGGTGCCGTCACAGCGCCCGCTTCGCATAGACCGTGACGACCGGCGCGCGCAGCAGCCGCTCCTGGTCGGCGAACCCGGTCACCTCGGTCTCCGCGACGACGCCTTCGAGGGCCGGATCTTCGGTGGCCACCGCGCCGCCCGCCTCGTGGCGGGCCGGATCGAACCGTTCACCGTCCGGCCGGAGGGCCAGCACCCCGATCGCGGCCAGCCCGTCTTCGAGCCGCTGTGCCACCCCGTTGCTACGGGCGCGATCGAGCGCGTAGAGGCACAGCTGGATGAGGGCCTGCCGGTCGGCCAGCGCACGATCCAGCTCACCGGCAGTAGCTACGAGATCCACACCGGGCTCCGACGCGACCATGCCGTCCCCGGTTCCCTCGGCCTCCGCGATGATCCGCGCGAGGTCCGCGGCCGAGATCTCGCCGGTCGGTGCTTCGCTCTCGCCGAGTCCCGTCACCGGCTCACCCCCCGTTCGTCACCGGAGATTCCACCAGCCGCCGGGGCCGCTCCGCCACCCGCCTCAGGCGAGGCTCCGGATCAGCGTGCGCATCGCCTGTTCCAGCGCGGGCACGTCCTCGGCGAGCCGGGACGACACCAGCAGCTGTTCCTCCCCGGTGCGCAGCCAGACCCGGCCGGCCACCGGAATTTCCAGTACCGACAACCGGAACGGATGCGCCCGGCGGCCGAGTTCCAGCTCGGTTTCGCGGACGAGCTGGCCGAGCCGGTCACCGGCGACGATCTGGCGCCGGTGGAACGCTGCCGGACGGCGGGCGTCGGCGAAATGCCGGGCCGCGGCCTGGGCGAAGTGCTGCGCGGCAAGGTCGATCGCGGAACCGTCCCCGGGCGACGGGGTGCCACGGCGGCGCGCGGCCCGGCTCTCCCCGCGGCAACGGAGGGCTTCCAGCAGCCCGTTCCACCAGCCGGGCCACCCCGCCTGCACCGACGCCCGGTCGAGCGCGGGCGGCACGTGCACGGGGACCGCCGGCTCCACCGGCGGCAGCACCTGGCCTTCGGCGACCGGGAGGGCGAGCACGTCCCGCAGGTACAGCGCCAGGTCGATGCCTTGATCGCTGCCCCAGTACACCCGCCACGAAGTGGTGTCCCCCAGCCGCACGAAACCAGCCTACGCGTCCGGCGGGGGTCCTCACTGCTCGCGGATTTGCTGCCAGATCAGGAAATAGGCCCGGTGCACGACGTGTGCCACCCGGCTCTGCGCGGGGGTGGCCCCGAACGAGGCGAACGACCGCCACCAGCCCGCGCGCTCCAGTGCGTGCGCGGCCAGCTCCGGGCGGCTCGCCCCGGGCAGGCCGAGCTGGTCGCCGAGTTCGGCGTTGCTGCCGACCCGCAGCACCTCTTCGACCAGGTCCTCGGGCATCTCCACGGCACCGGAGGCGACCAGCGTCAACGCTTCCAGCAGACGCAGCTGGTGTGCCTCCGGGCGGGCCAGCAGCACTTCGATCGCGTCGTGCACGCGCTGGCGTTCGGCCGGGTCGCCGGAGGCGTGCGCGAGCGCGGTCACCGAGGCGAGCGCGGCCGCGGCCTTGATTCCGTCGGCACGCGCGGCGAACACCACCGCCAGCCGGTGGCGCACCGCGTCGAGACCGGAGAAGTCGAGCAGCTTGCGCCGCAGAGCACCGGTGGTCAGCTCCGGATCGGCGCGGATCTGGGCCACCGCGCTACGAATACCGAACAGGTCCAGCTTCTCCAGCAACCGGAGCCGGACCCCGGCGGGTACCTCGCATTCCCAGCCGGTGAACAGGTCCGCGGCCACCAGCATGGTCTCCAGCACGTCCTCGTCGAGCCCGGCCAGCTGCCGCAACGCCTCCGCGTCGGCCGAGGTGAACCCACCGGACTCGGCGGATTCGGCGATCAGGCCGATCACCGGCAGCACGTCCGCGACCCGCGGCTTGAGCGTGCTCGCCTGCTTCTGCGCGAGCAGCTGCGCGGCCTTCCACACATCCCCGCCGGCCCCGGCGACGGTCTCCGCGACGATCGTGTCCGCCTTGTTCAGCACCGCGATCGCGTTCACCGGGCCTGCCTCCCGGCTCGCCGTCGCGGCGGTGAACGCGGCGAGCGCCTGCTGGTCGTCCGCGCGCACGCCCTGGGTCACCACGTACAGCACGGCCTCGGCGCCGGCCACCGCGTTGCGCGAGGTGTCGTCGAGATCGTCGGAACCATCGTCGAGGTCCGCGGCGCCGAGCAGTTGCTCGGTCCGGGAGACCGAAGCCGCGTCGAGCGAGCCGAGGCCCGGGGTATCGATCACAGTCATGTCCTGGAGCACCGCGTTGGTCAGGTACGCCTCCAGGTGCGAGACCTCGGCGATGTCCACACCCAGCTCGGCCGGGATCGAACCGTCCGCGGCGAACGGGAGCACCTGCTTGCGGCCGTCGGCGAACACCACCTCGACCCGGTCGACGGTGCCGTACTGGAACCGCGTGACCAGCCGCGTGCACTCCCCGACATCGGTGGGCGCGACCCGGCGCCCAATCAGCGCGTTGACCAGCGTCGACTTACCCGATTTGATCCGCCCGGCCACGGCCACCTGCAAGGGCGCGCCGAGCCTTCGCAGCACCTCGCCGAAGCCGGCCGCGGTCCGGGGTGAGACCTGCGACTGCAACCGGCGGCACAGCGCGGCCACCGAATCCGACAGTGGCCCCGCGAGCCGACCCTGCCCCGCCGCTGCCGTCACCGTCCGTGTCCTTCCGGCTCGTGTTCCTGCCCGCGGACGAATCGTGCCATGCCGGTCATCCTTCGGTCGCATCGAAGGTGGTACCCGAGAGCGACGCACCCCGGCCGGGCACGACCTACTGTTGAAAGGTGCGACGGCTGAGTCTGTGGATGCGTGCCCACCCGATGGCCGGGGACACGCTGATCGCGGTCCTCCTCGGCTTCGTCGACCTGATGCTCTTCCTCGGCAACGCCGCCTTCCCGGACACCGACACCGTGCCGATGCCGCCCTGGTACGTCACCGTGCCGATCGACATCGCGGTCGTCGCGCCGCTGGCCTTCCGCCGCAAGCGTCCGGTCCTCGCGGCCTACCTCGTCTACGCCGTTTCCGTCGCGCACAGCACGCTGGGGCTCGGCGTCGCCGGCATCGTGGCGCTCGGGCTGAGCCTCTACACGATCCTGGTCTACGTCGGGCGCAAGCAGGGGTTGCTCTACGTGGGCGCGCTCGTGCTGATGAACACGGTGACGGTACTGGCCGACCCCGATGAGCGGGGCCTGCCGAACATCATATTCATCCTCTTGGGCCTCGCGCTGTTCTGGACCCTCGGCGAGTTCATGGGCGCCCGCCGCGCCTATCACCGGGAAGTCGAGGCCCGGCTGCATCTGCTGGAGACCGAACGCGACCAGGCCGCCCGGATCGCGGTGGCCGAGGAACGCAGCCGGATCGCCCGGGAACTGCACGACGTGGTCGCGCATTCGGTGAGCGTGATGGTGGTGCAGGCGGACGGCGCGAAGCTCTCGCTGGCAGGCAACCCGGAGCTGGCCGGGCGGGCGCTGCAGACGATCTCCGAGACCGGCCGCGGCGCGCTCGGCGAACTGCGGCGGCTGCTCGACGTGCTGCGCGGCGATCAGGGCGAGGGTGAGCCCCGGGTGCCGCAGCCGGACGCGAACGCGGTATCCGAACTGGTCACGCGGATCCGCACGGCCGGCGTGCCGACCACCCTCGAACTCGACGAGGAACTCGGCGCCCTGCCCGCCGGGGTGTCCCTCGGGATTTACCGGATCGTGCAGGAATCGCTGACCAACACGCTCAAGCACGCCGGGGTCGGCGCGCGGGCCGCCGTGCGGGTGCACCGCGACCGCGACCGCGTCGAGGTGCTGGTCCGGGACGACGGCGCGGGCCGGGCCCGCCAGCTCGTGGACGTCACCACCGGGTCGAAAACCGGCGCGCCGAGGTTGCAGGTACCCGGCGGCAACGGGCTGATCGGGATGAGGGAGAGGGCCAACGTGTACGGCGGAACTCTGGAAGCCGGGCCGGCCCCGGGGGGCGGCTGGCAGGTTCACGCAGTGTTTCCGGCTAGATTGGACTCGTGATCCGGGTAGTCATCGTCGATGATCAGGAATTGATGCGGGTCGGGTTCCGGATGGTGCTCGGCGCGCAGGCCGATCTCGACGTCGTCGGCGAAGCAGGCGACGGCGCGCAGGCCGTGCGGATGGCCGCCGAGCTGCGGCCGGACGTGGTGCTGATGGACGTGCGGATGCCGGTGCTCGACGGGGTCGAGGCGACCAAGCAGATCACCGCGGCGGGCACCGCGCGCGTGCTGGTGATGACCACCTTCGATCTGGACGAATACGTGTACGCGGCGCTGCAGGGCGGTGCGTCCGGCTTTCTGCTCAAGGACACCCAGCCCGACCATCTGGTCTCCGCGCTGCGTTCGGTCGCCGCGGGGGACGCCGTGGTGTCCCCGTCGGTCACCCGGCGGCTACTGGACCGCTTCGTCGGCGCCGGCGGCACCCCTGCCCGCGACGCGAGCGAGCTCGACGTGCTGACCGAGCGTGAGCGCGAAGTGCTCGTGCTGATCGCGAAGGGCATGTCGAATCTGGAGATCGCCGAATCGCTGTTCCTGTCCGAGGCCACGGTGAAGACCCACGTCGGCCGGATCCTGGCGAAGCTGGATCTGCGTGACCGGGTACAGGCGGTGGTGCTCGCCTACGAGACCGGGCTCGCCCGCCCCGGCGTGGACTGACCCGGCCGAACAGTCCACTTCGTACTCTCGTCGTTCCACTTCGGACTGTCGCGATCACTCGCGGTGAACTCGGGGTCACCTCGGGGTTTTCCCTGAGGTGACCCCTGCTGAGTAGCCCGTTTGTGTACTACTCAGGTCGTGCAGCGGATTCGAACCGCAGGATGACGCGCGAGCCGGTTTACTCCGTCACCATGTGACAGGTCAGTGACCGCACCGAGGGGAGCAAGGATGATCGAGGCAGCAGGTCTCACCAAGCGCTACGGGAACGCCCTGGCGGTGAACAACCTTTCGTTCACCGTGCCGTCCGGAGAGGTCACCGGTTTCCTCGGGCCGAACGGTGCGGGCAAGTCCACCACCATGCGGATGATGCTGGGGCTGGACAGCCCGACCGCGGGCGAGGTCCGCATCGGCGGCAAGCTCTACCACGAGCTCAAGCACCCGCTGCGCACCATCGGCGCACTGCTCGACGCGAAGTGGGTGCACCCCAACCGCTCCGCCCGCGGGCACCTGCGGTGGATGGCCCAGTCCAACGGGATTCCCAAGGGCCGGGTGGACGAGGCACTCGACCTGGTCGGGCTCACCTCGGTCGCGGACAAGCGCGCCGGCGGGTTCTCGCTCGGCATGTCCCAGCGGCTGGGCATCGCCGCGGCGCTGCTGGGTGACCCGGAGGTGCTGCTGTTCGACGAGCCGGTGAACGGCCTCGACCCGGAGGGCATCCTCTGGATCCGGCAGTTCATGCACCGGCTGGCCGACGAGGGACGCACCGTGTTCGTCTCCAGTCACCTGCTCTCCGAGATGGCGCTTACCGCCACCCAGCTTGTGGTGATCGGCAAGGGAGAGCTCATCTCCCAATCGTCCACAGAGGAATTCGTGGCGCGCGCCTCGGACAACACGGTGAAGGTGCGTTCGCCGCAGCTGCCCACCCTGGCGCAGCACCTGGCGCAGGCCGGCGCGCAGGTCACCGAGGCGGGCGAGGCGCTCATCGTGTCCGGATTGGACAGTGCCAAGATCGGCGAGATCGCCGCCGCCGCGGGGCTCGTGCTGCACGAGCTGAGCCCGCAGACCGGATCGCTGGAGCAGGCCTTCATGCAGATCACCGGCGACTCCGTCGAGTACCACACCGGGCTGGCCGAGCAGGCCCCCGCTCACTGACCACCACGTATCGGAAGAGAATCATGAATCTGCTTGCGGTCGAACGCATCAAGCTCTTCACCACCCGTGCGCCGTTGTGGGGCGGACTCCTCGCCATCCTGCTCACCAGCGGTTTCGGCATCATGTACATCGCCACCAACTCGAACCACGCCGACCAGCTCTCGGTCTCCGACACCACCGGCGGATACCAGTTCGGCGTCGCGGTGGCCATGGTGGTGGCCGCGCTGTCGATCACCACCGAATACCGCTTCGGCACCATCCGCACCACCTTCCAGGCCGTGCCCAACCGGACCTCGGTGCTGCTGGCCAAGGCCGGCGTGGTCGGACTGCTCGGGCTGGTGCTCGGCGAGATCGGCGGCTTCGCCGCCTGGGGGATCGGTTACCTCATGCAGCCCTTCCCCGGGCTGGCGCTGAACACCTCGGCGGACTGGATCAACGTCGCCGGTGGCGGAGTGTTCTTCGGACTGGCCGCGGTGATCGCGCTCAGTGTCGGCGCGTTGCTGCGGCACAGTGCCGGCGCGCTCTCGCTGGTGCTGATCTGGGCGCTGATGGGCGAGCGTCTGGTGAGCTTGGTCAGCGAAAAGGTCTACGACTGGCTGCCGTTCCACGTCGCGGAAAACTTCCTGCACCACCGCCCGGACAGCGGAGTCTCCCTCTCGCAGGGCGGCTCGCTGGCCTACTTCGCCGGATTCGCGGTACTGATGCTGGTGATCTCGATCTTCGTCGTGAACAAGCGCGACGCGTAGCCCACAGGGAAGGTTTCGCCGGGCCGACCGGGACCGGACTCGGCGAGACCAATGGGGAAAAAGGGGAAGAAAGAAAAATCCGGGTCGCCTTTCGGGGGCGGCCCGGATTTTTCGTACCGGTAGAGTTCGCCCGGCGAGAGGGGGCGAACGTGCTCGAAGCGACCGGACTCGGCAAGTCCTACGGCGGCACCGTCGCGGTGCGCGATCTGACCTTCACCGCGCGTCCCGGGCGGGTCACCGGATTCCTCGGCCCGAACGGCGCGGGCAAGTCCACCACCATGCGGCTGCTGCTCGGCCTGGACACCCCGGACACCGGCACCGCCCTGATCGAGGGCAGGCCCTACCGGCAGCTGGATGATCCACTCAGGACGGTCGGCGCGCTGCTGGACCCGGCCTGGCGGCACCCGGGCCGGACCGCGCGAGCGCACCTGCGCTGGCTGGCCGCGGCCAACGGGCTGCCCAGCCGCCGGGCTGACGAGGTACTGGCGCTGGTCGGGCTGTCTTCGGTGGCGGGCAAGCGCGCCGGGCACTTCTCCCTCGGCATGCTGCAACGGCTGGGCATCGCTACGGCACTGCTCGGCGACCCTCGGGTGCTGCTGTTCGACGAACCGGTGAACGGCCTCGACCCGGAAGGCGTGCACTGGGTGCGCGGGCTGCTGCGGACGCTGGCCGAGCAGGGCCGGACCGTGTTCGTGTCCAGCCATCTGCTGCCGGAGATGGAACAGACCGCGCAGGATCTGGTGGTGATCGGCCGGGGCCGGTTGATCCACGAGGGCACGATGGCCGGGTTCCTGGCCAAGGCCGGACCGCGTGAGGTCCGCGTGCGCACGCCGGACGAGGCGGCCCTGCGCACCGCACTGACCGAGCGGGGCGTGGTGTTCACCGAGGAGCCCGGCGTGTTTCATGTGTCCGAAATGGACAGTTCAGCGGTCGGGGAGCTGGCGTTCACCGCGGGGGTCACCCTGCACGAGCTGACCCCGCTGACCGGTTCGCTGGAACAGGCGTACCTGGAGCTGACCGGGCAGGACACCGAGTATCCGAGCGGAGGTGCCCGGTGAACGTCCTGCGGGCGGAACGGATCAAGCTCTTCAGCACCCGCGCGCCGTGGTGGTGCGCGGCGCTTTCGGTGCTCGCGCCGATCGGGTTCACCGCGCTGTTCTTCGGGCTCTCCGGTGCCGAGGTGACCGCCAACGTCGCCAACACCCAGCTTGCCGCGAGCGCCGGCCGGACTGTCGCACTGGTACTCGCGGTGCTCGCCGCGACCTCCGATGCGAACTGGGGCACGCTGAAACTCACCTTCCTGGCAGTGCCGGCGCGAGTGCCCGCACTGCTGGCGAAGGGCGCCGTGGTGGGTTCGCTGTGCGCCCTGCTCGGGCTCGCCGCCGGAACCGGGTCGTGGGGGCTGGCGCAGCTGGTCCGGCCGGACGCCGATCTCGCCCTGCACACCGCGGCGGACTGGCGGCTGGTGTTCGGTCAGGCGATCACCTTCGCGCTCACCGGAATATTCGGTGTCGGCGTGGGATTGTTGTTGCGCAGCACCGCGTTCTCCCTGGCACTGGCGCTGGCGTGGACCCAGCTGGTGGAAGGACTGGTGCTGCTGATTCCCCGGATCGGCGAGGATGTCTACCAGTGGATGCCGTTCTACGCGGCAGCACAGTTCGCCGGTGGGGATTTCACCAGAACCACCCTGAAACTGTCGGCCCCTCTCGGACCCTGGGCCTATCTCGCGTATTTCGCGGCGATCTGCGCGGCGTTGTTCGCGGCCGGGGTGTACACCGCGAACCGGCGCGACGCGTGAATCTGCACGTGCGGACGCGCTTGTACATCAGGCAAACGGATTAAGACCACGTTAAGCAGGTGTGGCTTCCCTCACAGCGAGCGGACATACTGCTCAGGTGGCCTGTTTATTCGAAGGCTAGAGCGCACTCGATGTACACAGCTCACCGGAGGTGAACCTTGACGGTGGACGCTGGTCAAGATCTCGTCAGCGCCATTCCGGCAGCCCGCGGTGCGGCGGCTCCCCGGCCCCGGCTCGAACCGATGCTGGACCTCGAATGGTCCCAGGCAATCGAATTGCCCCGGTTCGCGTTGCCGGCCACGCGCCCGGGCGACCTGCGCCAGGCGTGGGTGCACCGTGCCGCCGAAGACGCCGTGCTCACGCTGTACCACCGGGCCGCCCGGTCCGACGAGCAGCTGCCCGCCCCGTGGTGGCTGCGCGCGATGGCGAGCGGGCGGCTGGAGTCCCGCGCGCTCGGCTTCCGCATCGAGGATCGCGTCGCCCAGTTGCTCAGCCGCAGGCCGGGCTGGGAGTTCGTGCCGTGGGCCGCGGACGGCGAATCCGGCTACTGGGAGTTCATGCCCTCCGAACGCGGCCGGTCCGGCCATTCGATCCCGACCACGGTGCTCAACACCGACCGGCACGACGGCTGGATCGACGTGCTGCCCGCGCATTCCGCGGGAACCCCGCCGCCGATCGCGGTGGCCGGGGTGGCCGGTCTGCGGGCCCGGCTCGGGGAGTTCGAAGCGGTGCGCTGACCCGCCCGTATCTTGTCCGGGTGGAGAACGAGCACCAGCCACGGCTGCGCAGCGTGGTCAGTTACGTCAAACGCGGCGGGCGGATGACCGTCGGGCAGCAGCGGGCATGGGAGGAGCACTGGCCACGGCTGGGCCGCACGGTCGCCGACCTGCCCGCCGGACCGGTCGACTTCCCCGCGTGGTTCGGCCGCGAAGCACCGGTGCTGCTGGAGATCGGCTCCGGGATGGGAGAGACCACCTCGCAGCTGGCCGCCGCCGCGCCGGAGCTGAACTACCTGGCCGCCGAGGTCTACGACCCGGGTCTCGGCCAGCTGATGCTGCGGGCGGAGAAGCTCGGCGTGACGAACCTGCGGCTGATGCACGGGGACGCGGTGGTCCTGCTGGCCGAACACGTCGCACCCGGCGCGCTCGCCGGCGTGCGGCTGTTCTTCCCCGATCCGTGGCCGAAGAAGAAGCACCACAAGCGACGGATCGTGCAGCCGGAGTTCGTTGCGCTGGTGGCCTCGCGGCTGGCACCCGGCGGGACCTTCCACCTCGCCACCGACTGGGAGCACTACGCGGAGCA
The DNA here is from genome assembly GCF_003600245.1 of Amycolatopsis panacis. Lineage (NCBI taxonomy): Bacteria > Bacillati > Actinomycetota > Actinomycetes > Pseudonocardiales > Pseudonocardiaceae > Amycolatopsis > Amycolatopsis panacis. The sequence goes on along the minus strand of NZ_QZFV01000087.1, from coordinate 345 downwards.
GATGCTCGCGGTGTGCTCCGCGGAACCGGCCCTGCGCAACCGTTACGCCGACGAGCCGGGTGGCTGGGCACCGCGCCCGCCGTGGCGACCGGTCACGAAGTTCGAGCAACGCGCCGACGTCGAAGGCCGCGTCTCGCACGACCTGATCTTCGAACGGATCTGACGGGCCAGCAAGCAGGCTGTGAAGGGACCCTTCACGGACGCAGAGGCTGTGAAGGGTCCCTTCACAGACACGACGACGGGCCGTTGCCGGGTTCCCATCCCCGGCAACGGCCCGGCGCTATCGCACCCCCGGTGCGCGGGTATTCGTCGTTGAGTGGTTCGGCCGCCACCCGCTTGAGCGCG